>QMOL01000035.1 GCA_003648225.1 Chlamydiota bacterium | reverse complement strand
CATTGCGGTTGCGATTAAGCCATATTACCTCCCCGGGATCAAGCTGGGATATCGGCGCGCAGAAGTTTGCAAAATCTGTAAATAAAAAGTTGATTGGCAAAATAAAAGTACAGGTGTTCCCCGGTGGTCAGTTAGCTAACAGAAATCAAAAAACTGAACTTCAAATGCTGCAGACCGGAGCAATAGACCTGATGCTTGTATCCCCTATTATTCTGGCTCTGCATATTGATCCCCGATTTGATGTTTTCAGTTTGCCGTGGATGTTTCCGAATCATCAGGTTGCCAACAAAGTATGTGATGGTGTTATGGGAGATAAATCCGCTGAATGGTTAAAAGAAAAAAATATAAAAGTATTAGCATTTGGAGTAAATGGTTTTCGACAATTGACAAATAATAAATTACCGGTTAAATCACCGGAAGATATGAAAAGGCTTAAAATTCGTGTCGCGGGCACAAAATTATTTCTTACTGTTTTTAAACTGCTCGGAGCGAATCCAAGCACTATGAATTTCGGCGAAGTGTTTACCGCTCTTGCTCAAGGAACAGTTGACGGTCAGGAGAATCCTTTATCAATAATTTATTCAAGCAAACTTTATGAAGTTCAAAAATATGTAACGTTATGGAATTACGCTTATGATCCGATAATATTGGTAATGAGCGGTAATAAATGGAATTCGCTGACTGAAGATGAAAGAAAAATAATTAAAGCTTGTGCAAAAGACGCTATGAATTATCAGCGTGACTATGTTCAAAATGAAGATAATATTTTAGTCAAAAAGTTAACTGATTCAGGGATGAAAGTAACGAAACCGTCAAAAAAAGAGCTTGAACTTTTTAGTAAAAGAACCGAGTCTGTTTATAATAAATTTAAAAACACGATTGGTGAAAATGTAATTAAATTGTGCAGAGATGAAGTGAAAAAGGCAGAAAAAAATGTCGGCTTATCGGACTAATTCTTTTAGCCATTTATAAAATACGGTCATAAAAACAATAAAGATCAAACCCGCAAAAGAAAGAATAATCATATTCTTATTTGTTTTTGACAAATAAAAGGTTGTTCTGTCTTCAGCAGGAAATTCTTCGTTCAGCCATTCGCGCGCGTGTTCTTCAAGGCGTGGCATTGTATCAAACATTCCCACGTTGAAGTTTTTAGCGAAAGTTTTTTGTATATCAGCGCCATTCGCCAAATTATGAATCAATTTTCCGGTTTGTTGAGAAGTAAGTTTATTTCTAATAAACATAGCCCACAAAGTTGATTCGCCTTCAATATCATTAATAAACTCCGGTTCATCATAAGCGTCAAAATGTACATTGAACAAAGTTTTATAATCAATCCACTTTTCGTTATCATTATTTAAATTATAGCTCAAGTTTTTCAATTTGTTTGAGACAGATTGTTCCATTGAGAGAGCAAATCCGATTTTAAGAGTTTCCGGAATTTTGTTTTTAGAGTCAATTTTGTTAAGAACAGCAAGGGTAAGTAAATAAGGGATATCATCTTGAAAAACTTTTCTGCGCAATTTATGTTTTTCTGAAAATCTATATGTAAGCAGTGATTCATTTTCGTGCCATCTTTCCACATCAATACCCGAGATAGAATCGGAAAGGTAGTTCATCATTTTCTTTTGAGTATCAAAAGCGAATAATTTACAATGAAAGTCTTTAGGAATCGTAATATTAAAATTAATTGATAATTTATCAAGAAAGGTTTCAACGGAATTTTTTAAATAGACAGAGAAATTTTTGTTATGAGAGTAAGTTGAAACGTTTACCGCTTTTACAACAAACCATATATTTGTTGACGTAAGAAAAGTTTTTGGATCTATATTAGCTTCACTTTCAGCATAATTGTTAGGCGCCAAAGATAATTTCGATTTTATATCATCCCAGCCTGCTTGTATAGGCAAGCACATAAAAAGGACAAGAGAAAGCAGATAAATTTTTCTCATACGTTTTAAAGACTTGTGATAGCGACTTTTCTGAGAAGATCTTCGTCGTCAATAATCACACCCGTTCCGAGAGCAACAGCCGTGAGAGCATTATCGGCAATATTAACTGCCAATCCGGTTTCTTCTTCAATAAGTTTATCAAGGCCTTTCATAAGAGCGCCGCCGCCGGCAAGAACTAATCCGCGGTCGATCAAATCGGCCGATAGTTCCGGTGGACACCTTTCAAGAGTATAACGAACAGCGCTAACAATACTTTCAACCGGGTCGCTCATAGCTTGTCTAATTTCCTGGCTTGTAATCATAATAGTTTTAGGGAGTCCCGCGCCGATGTCCCGTCCTCTGACTTCCATTTCCAATTCCGGCTCCAGAGGATAAGCGGAACCGATCTGGATTTTAATTTCTTCAGCGGTTCTTTCCCCGATTATCAAGTTGTAAACACGTTTCATATATTCGACAATAGCCTCATCGATTTCATCGCCGCCAACGCGAATTGATTTTGAGAAGACGATACCTGATAATGACATAATCGCCACTTCAGTCGTTCCACCGCCGATATCAATAATCATATTTCCCGCGGGTTCGTGAACAGGCAGTCCGACTCCTATCGCCGCAGCCATAGGCTCTTCAATACAATAAACTCTCCGTGCGCCTGCTCGTTCAGCCGAGTCTTTAACAGCTCGTCTTTCAACTTCGGTAATACCGGATGGAACCGCGATAACGATTCTTGGCGAGATGAGAGTGCGTCTATCGTGCACTTTTCTAATGAAATATCTAAGCATACTCTCAGTAATATCAAAGTCAGCGATAACGCCATCTTTCATTGGGCGAATTGCGTCAATAGAGCCCGGAGTTCTACCAACCATTCTTTTAGCTTCATTACCGACAGCGAGAACTTCATGAGTTCTATTACGAATAGCAACAATACTTGGTTCATCAAGTACGATCCCTTCACCTCTAACATAAAGAATAGTATTAGCGGTGCCGAGGTCTATCCCCACGTCTCTCGAAAAGAAGCCGATAATTTGCAGGAATGGATTAAAGAATTGGCTTTTAGTTTTTTCTACAAATCCTTCATTTTTCATTTTGTTTATCCGTTTTTTGATTAAGCGGCATTAACCGCTGATTTATTATTATCATTTAAAGCGCGCGAAATATATTCACCCGTAAAACTCTTAGAATTATAAGCCACTTTCTCCGGTGTGCCTGACGCGATAACATAACCACCATTATCTCCCCCTTCCGGTCCCAGGTCGATTATATTATCCGCACATTTTATAACATCAATATTATGTTCAATAACGATAACAGTATTTCCGGAATTAACGATTCGCTGCAGCGCCGCGATTAATTTATCTACATCCGCGAAATGAAGTCCTGTAGTCGGTTCATCAAGAATATAAAATGTTTTTCCTGTTTCTCGTTTTGCGAGTTCATTTGATAACTTCACCCGTTGAGCTTCCCCTCCGGACAAAGTAGTTGCGTGTTGGCCGAGTGTAATATATTCAAGTCCCACATCAATTAGAGTATTAAGAATATTTTTAATTACAGGCACTTTGCTAAAGAAATGATACGCTTCTTCGACTGTCATGTCAAGTACTTCAGCGATATTTTTGCCGTGAAACGAGATTTCCAGCGTTTCTTTATTGAATCTTTTTCCAAGACACGTGTCACAAGTTACATAAACATCCGGAAGAAAATGCATTTCAATTTGTTTAACCCCTTTGCCTTCACATGCCTCACATCGTCCTCCTTTAACATTAAAAGAAAATCTACCGGGAGAATATCCTCTCGCGCGCGCTTCCGGAAGTTTCGCAAAAAGATTTCTAATATGGGTAAAAACTTTTGTGTAAGTGGCAGGATTCGAACGCGGAGTTCTTCCAATCGGCGCCTGGTCAACGACAATAACTTTATCAATTTTATCCGTGCCGACAATTAATTTATAATCGCCGGAAACGATATCGGAACCATAAATTTCCCGCTTCATTGCCGGTAAAAGAGTATCATTAATAAGAGATGATTTACCTGAACCGGAGACACCTGTAACACAAGTTAGCAATCCAAGCGGTATATTTATAGAAATATTTTTAAGATTATTATGAGTTGCACCTTTAAGAGTAAGCATTTTTTGACTGTCGGGCTTTCTTCTCTCAGGCGGGATCGGGATTCCTCGTTTTCCGGTTAAATAAGCTGCCGTGAGAGATTTTTTATTGTTAAGAAGCTTCTTTATTGAACCCTGATGAAGAAGATGGCCACCATGAACTCCGGCTCCGGGCCCAAGGTCAATCAGATAATCGGCTTTTGATATGGTTTCAGCATCATGCTCAACAATAACGACAGTATTACCAAGATCACGCAAATGAATCAACGTAGCAAGGAGTTTTTCGTTATCGCGCATATGCAGTCCGATTGTCGGCTCATCAAGAACATAAAGAACACCGGTAAGGCCTGTTCCTATTTGCGATGCGAGTCTTATTCTTTGAGATTCTCCGCCTGAAAGCGAGCCGCTTCTTCTTGAGAGTGAAATATAATCAAGACCGACATCGATCAAGAATTGCAATCTATTTTTTATTTCTTTACAAACTTCACCGACAATTTTCTCTTCTTCATTAGATAAATTTAATTCATCAATGAATTTGTAACATTTATCAATTGAAAGACCGGTAATCTCAACAATATTCTTCCCGCGAACAGTAACCGCACGGCTGTAAGGCTTTAGTCGTGTGCCATTACAGTCATTACAAGGTTTGAAATCAGCCCAGTGTTTTAAATCAATTCCGAGGCCGTGGCATGTTTTGCACATACCATACGGGCTATTAAACGAGAAAATTTTTGGTGTCAACTGTTCGAATTCATAATTACTATTACAATGTTCACAAGCGAAAGCTTTTGAATAAAGAATATCTCCCGGCTGAAGCGAGTTTAACTTTGTGGATGAAGTTTTTGTATTTTTTTTTTCAGTTGCAACAATAATTTTACCGTTGCCGATGCGAAGCGCCGTCTCAACAGAATCAGCGAGTCTTGTTTTTACCGAAGGTTTAATAATAATTCTATCGACAATAATTTCTATAGAATGTTTTTTATTTTTTTCAGTAATTTTCGCTTCATCAATAAGGCAAATTTCTCCATTAATTCTAACTCTGACAAAGCCGCTGCGTCTTGCTCTGTCAAAAATGTCTTTATGTTCTCCTTTTCTTCCGCCAACCACCGGTGCAAGGATTTGAATTTTAGATTTTTCCTCAATATCAAGAATTGAGTTAATAATCTCTTCTGTAGTTTGCGGAGTAATTGGATTTCCACAATCCGGACAGTGAGGAATTCCGATATGCGCGTAAAGTAATCTCAGATAGTCATAAATATCTGTTGAAGTGCCAACAGTCGATCTTAAACTCGTTGAACGATTTCGTTGCTCAATAGCGATAGCCGGCGATAATCCTGATATATGTTCCACACGGGGCTTCTGCATAATTCCAAGGAATTGACGCGCGTAAGCCGATAAACTTTCAACAAATCTTCTTTGGCCTTCGGCGAAAAGTGTATCGAAAGCAAGACTCGATTTCCCCGAACCTGAAAGGCCTGTAATAACGACCAGTTTATTGTGTGGGATATCCACATCAATATTTTTCAGGTTATGTTCTCTGGCGCCTCGGATTTCAATCATAATTAATTTTATATTTTAAATAATTATCCGATACCTTTTATTCTGAAAAGACACCTACTTTTCTAAATTTTTGATAGCGCGATTCTTTAAGTTCATCAGGCGTCATTCCTGATAATTCATCAAAATGTTTAATAACTTTTTCCTTGAAAAATTTCGCCGCAAGTTCGTGATTACGATGCGCACCGCCAACCGGTTCAGGAATAATATCCTCAACAATGCCAAATTCAAGCAAATATTTTGCTGTGATACGCATTGCTTCTGCCGCGTCAGAAGCGCGAGCGGCGTCTCTGAAAAGGATAGCGGCGCAGCCTTCCGGTGAAATCACAGTATAATAAGAATTTTCCATAATAAGTACACGGTTGCCGATGCCGATGCCAAGAGCCCCTCCACTTCCGCCTTCGCCGATGACCACACAAACGATCGGGGTTCCAATTCCCATCATTTCCCGAAGATTAACGGCAATAGCTTCTGCCTGCCCTCTCTCTTCCGCACCGATTCCCGGATAAGCGCCCGGAGTATCAATTAATGCGAGGATAGGGATGTTAAACTTATCAGCCAGTTCAAAAAGTCTCATTGCTTTTCTATATCCTTCCGGATTAGCCATTCCGAAATTTCGTTTAATATTATCTTTAGTATCTCGTCCTTTCTGATGACCGACAATCATTAATTGTCTTCCATCAATTGTCGCAAGTCCCCCAACGAGCGCTTGATCATCGGAGAATCTTCTGTCTCCATGAAGTTCTACAAAGTCATTGCAAAGCATTTTAATATAATCAAGTGTGTAAGGTCTATTTGGATGTCTTGCGACCTGAACTCTTTGATAAGGAGCCAGATTATCATAGACTTGCTTGCAAACAGTCTCTCTTTTATTTTGAAGGCTTTTAAGTTCTTCAAAAGCATCGATTTGAACTTCATCGGCGTATTTTTTAAGTTCATCGATTTTCTTTTCGAGATCAACTATTGGTTTTTCAAAGTCATAAGTCAGCATAATATTTTAATTATGAATGTTAACTATTGTTCCAAAAGGCACTATATCATAAATTTCTTCAACATCTTTGTTAACAAGACGAATACATCCCGCGCTTGAAGCTATACCAACACTCTTTGGGTCCCAAGTTCCATGAATACCAAAGCCCGGACAGTCGATGCCCATCCACCTTGTACCGAGAAGATTTTCTTTTGAACCGTAAGGAATAGCTTTGCCTCCCGGCTTATACCAAATAGGATTTTTCTGTTTTAGATTGATCTTATAAATACCGCGCGGGGTATTATCCGTTTTGCCGGTTCCAACAGAATATCTTTTAACAAAATTTGTGATGCCTTGAAACACTCTATAAATCTTTAACGTATTATCAGAGATATCTACATCTAAAAAATATTTAGATTTATCAATTTTAAGTTTCACTCCAGGACGTATTCTATCACTTGACAAGCTGTTAATTCTTTTAATGGATTCAACGAAAGTTTTCTCTTTTTTGGCTATTGTGCTTAAATATTCTCCTTTTTCAACCGTATGATAAATAGTATATGGCAGTGGTTTTAAAGAAAACATTTGTGCAGTATTAAGGTCACCAAGTTCGTCAATTACTTTTGCCGCTTCAAGAGAATCACTATACTCATCAACTAACATTTGCCATACTTCACGTTTTTTTGCGACATCATTTTTAGCTTCAGCATCTTTAGCAATATCAAGAATAAATTCTCTAGATTTCTGATTGTCAGGATAATCCTTAATAAAGCATTCCATTGCGTTAATTTTATCCTTACTGTTTTTCGTAAGATAATACCTGCCTTCAATTATTTCCGCCTTGTTAGTACTTAAATTTATTACTGTCTGCCAACGTTCAACATTTGTCGGGCTTATCGCTGTCTCACATTTGGCAAGCCAATAAACTGCGTCGGGATATTCAGATGTATTCTGAAATTTATCAACTGCCTTTTTAAGAGTTGGCAATGCTTTATTATAATCACCAAGTTCACACATTGTTTTCGCTTTTACATACTTTTCGGAAAAAGGTTCATGATAATAAATATAAGCCAAAAATCCTGCAATAACTATAAGTAAGAAAAAAAATATCTTTTTCATTTTAATAATTTGTTATTCGTTATATTACTTTCTATTTCCTGCTAAATAAATTCTAAGGAATTATTAAACCATTCCATAGAAGTTTTGCTGTCTTAATGCTTCATAAAGCACAATTGATGCCGCATTCGCCAGATTAAGACATCTTTGATTCTTAATCTGTGGAATTCTAAGCATGGCTTCTTCAGGAATATCAAGTACATCGAAATTGAGTCCTGATGTTTCCGATCCGAAAACCATGAAATCGTCTTTATGCCAGTTTATTTCAGTATAAAATTTATCGGCATGCTTTGTAAGATAAAAGTAACGGCCTTTTTTATCAGTTAAATCCTGCCGCCTTTTTTCCTTAAAACTGTTTATACTTTTTATTTCGCGAACATCAACTGATTTCCAGTAATCAAGTCCTGCCCGTCGTAAATGTTTATCATCGATTTTAAATCCCAGTGGGTGAACAAGTTCAAGAGTTGAATTTGTAACCGCGCATAACCTGGCTATTGTCCCTGTGTTTTGAGGTATTTCCGGATTAACAAGTACAATGGTCATTGGATTTTAAATTTAAAGGTTTGATCTATAATTTTCACATTTCCGATTAATTATCTTTTGCGTCTTTTGGATTTAGTATTTTTCTTTTTATCCATCATTTCTCCTTTAAGATATTCTTTAGTCAGCGGAAAGAAAATAACCTCTTCAGCCTGACTGTTAAGTTCTTTGTATCCGCTCAGAGTATCTTTAGCTTCTTTTTGTTGTTCGGCTTCTTTTTGTTGTTCTTTTTTAGATTTTTTAGATTTCTTATTTTTTTTCTTTTTAGACCCTTTCTTTTCTTTTCCGGAAAGTTTGTCTCTAAGATTTACATATCCATCATCAAAGGCTTTATCAAAAGCATCCCCTTGCGCAAGCTTTCTTGTCATAATAATAAAGGGCAGCATACCATTATTTTCAAGATATTTTAATAGAGCTGATGATTGTCTGGAATAATAATACACATCTTCTCCGTGCTTTGGATATCTAAGAGCCGTTACTATCTTGCTTAATTTTAAAAGGTCTTTTTTTGATAATGGGAGCTGCTTCAGTTTGCCGGAACGTTTTCTGAGTTCTCTTATTGATTTTGTGGTGATTTCCTTACCATTCCATTTATTAAGCTGCTTAGGTCCATCTTCAAATATAACTGAATCAAGTTCTGAAATATTAAATGCCGCGCCCGTAAGAAAGAAAAGCGGAAGTTTAGATTCGCTTTTTCTTGATACCGCTCTACTGTACTCTTTAAGAACCAATTGTGAAACGGCATAAGCAATCGCGTCCGGAGCTGAATCGAATGTTTTTGGATTAATATAAACAAAGAACTCTCTATTTTTATCTTTTGTGACTACAATTTGATCTGGTCGCGCTTTTGCCGTTCCCGGTCGAACGAGTCGCCATAAATTTTCATCAGTAACGATAAATATTTTACCTTGAACTTTACCTGCCCAATTAATAAATTTATCGATCAAAACCAGTTTTGCTGTTTCATCAAATGCGTTATCGGCTTTTGAAAGTATATTCTCTATTCCGACAGTTTCATCCGTTTGTTTTTTTGTTAAAGAATTCTTCTTCCCAACAGAAATATATTCGGGATAAACTATTACAAAATGTTCTCCTTTTTCAACTTTTAGTTTCCCGTGTTTCTTTTTAAAAGCTGAAGTTTTACTTTCTTTAATAAAGCGGCTTGTTGAAGAACTCTTTCCAATTGTTTTTACCGATTTATCAATTTCTCTAAATTTACTGTAAAAATCTTTAATACTGTTAAGGTCATTCAATTTAAGCAATTTTAAACAGTATAAATATTCTTTGTTTTTGAGTCCGCTTTGCTTTTCTTTCACTTCCATTCCAATATCTTTTAAAGAGGGTACTCTGAATTTTTTCTGTGGAGTCGCTTCCTCTATTTTCACTTCTTCTGTTTTGGCGACTTCAGAATTAGTGACCGAAGAATCTTTCATAGTGTCTTCGGGGATAAGATCAGCTTCATTTTCTGCTTTAGCATAAGCGCCGAACATAAAGAAAGTGATAGCGATTAAAAATATTTTTGATGAACTTTTCATAATATTTCTCCGTTACATTATAATATTACTCAGGAAATTACTTTGATGTTTCAGTTTTTTTTAAATTATTTCCGGGCTTTTTAGATTCTTTCGAAACTTTTCCTTTGGTTTCGATTTCAGCTTTTTTTGCTTCTTTAGCTTTTTTTGCTTCTTTAGCTTTTTTTGCTTTTTCCGCTTTTTGCTTTTTCCATTGTTCGGCCATATATTCTTCTGTTAATTTATTAAAAATCGCATTCATATATTTAGAGAATCTTGCGTAATCTTTATATTTAGGGTCGACTTTTTCCTCTCCTTGTTTAGTGCGCGAATACCAGTCAGGCTGTTTTTTCTTCTTTTTCTTTTTAGCTGGTATTTTTACTTCTCTCCCCTCTACATCTCTCTGCATTTCCATATACGAAAGACCGATTTCTTTTTTAAATTCTTTTCCTGAGGAAAGCGCTCTGACAAAACAAATATATGATAACGGCGCTTTGTCACGAAGCGTTTGAATTAATTGTTTCGTTTGTCGTAAAAAATAATACTTTGCTTCTCCTTGAGACGGGTCTCTTGTAAACTTAATTAGTTCATCAAGAGAATATAAATTCTTTTTGCGTAGCGGTAACATTATTCCTTTTTTAGGTCGCTTGACTTTAATTGTTTTCCCGAATATTCTAACTACTTGTACCTGTTTGGGTCCCGCAGCAGTAATAATTGCTTCCGTACCACCCGCTTCAGCAGCGGCTCCCTCGAGAAAATAAAATGGAAGTCTTGCGTCAGGCTTTCCGGAAATAATTTTCGCGTATTCTTGATAAATAACTTTGGCAACACTATATTTAATTGCCTGGTCGGCATAATCATAAATTTTATCACCGGCAAAGAGATAAAATTCCCGGGTTTCCGGTTTGGCAATAACTGTCTGTACGGCATCTGATCTGGCGTTTAACCCACCGACAAGCAGCCAATTTTCGGGTTCAACAATCACATAAATTCTTCCCGGAACTTTTGACCAATCAATAAATAAAGACATACGAAGATTACCAACTGTTTTCTCAAACGCGGCATCTGCAGCGCGGAGTATTTGTTTCATTTCCGGTAGGAATGATTTTTTAATAAACCTGCCTTTTTCAAGCCTTTTAATGCGTTCAGGACCGATAACTTCAAAATACTTGCCTTGAATTTTTTGCAACTTGCGATGAGCTTTTTTATACTTTCGGGTTGCATAAGATTCCATCAATTTTTTTGTGGTCGGATTCGTTCCGGCATCTTTTACTGCCTTATCCGTATCTCTGCATTTCTGGAAAAGTTCCTGTATTCCTGCGCTGCGATCAATATTAAATACTCTTGTAAATATTGTAACCCCGTCTTTTTCCATTTCTGCAATAGATCTTTTTACATCAAGAACTGTGGGGATTTTTATTTCTCCCTTTCTATCTATTGGTTTAATGTCCGTTACTTCTTCAATATTCTCTTCAACATTTTTTGCGTTTATGTATGTCGCTGCAGAAAAAAACAATAAGAGTACAGATGCAATAAAAAATATAATATTATTGATTTTGTTTATTTTAGTTCCCATAACATCTCCTTTTTTATTCTCCAGTTCTTTGTTAAATCATGTGTTGGTATCATGTAACTTTATTCGTCAATCCTCAATGACCTGTATGTCCAAATCCACCTGCTCCCCGATCAGTCTCGCTCAATTCATTTTTTACAGTAACATTTACTTTGCAAACCGGCTGAATTACAAGTTGAGCGATTCGCATTCCGCGTTTAACCACAAAAGCATTTTTGCCAAGATTTATAAGAATAATT
Source organism: Chlamydiota bacterium (assembly GCA_003648225.1). Lineage (GTDB taxonomy): Bacteria > Auribacterota > UBA3054 > UBA3054 > B51-G9 > B51-G9. Next base: position 3,321 of record QMOL01000035.1, on the reverse strand, counting down.
CCGACTTCTCCTCTATAATCCGCGTCAATAGTACCCGGTGAATTTACAATGCTTATTCCAAATTTTATTGCCAAACCACTTCTCGGTCTTACTTGTGCTTCATATCCCGGCTCAATAGCCATAGCAATTCCGGTGGGGATACATGCAATCTCGCCATGTTCGAGAGATACCGGTTCATTTACTGCCGCATAGAGGTCCATTCCGCTTGCATCTTCGGTTTGGTAATGTGGAACCGGCAAATCATTACCATTATCCAGAAATTTTATTTGCAATTCAGGTGTATCCATTTATTTCTTTGTTCCTTTGACGTTAATTTAATGTGTTACATTCATTTTAATTTGGTAATTCGAGAATTCAATCCCGAAATTACCAAGTTAAAATATAATTCGCTATTCTATTTAGCGATGGCTTCTGTGACGATCACCGGAATGCCTGTTGTCCCGTCCGGATGACGGACGGCGTTTAGGAACATCGTCCGGGTTAAAAGGTTTATCGAGGTTTCTCATTGTGAGGTTTACTCTGCCTTTATCATCGATCTCCATAACACGAACTTTAACCATATCGCCGATATTGAGTGCATCTTCGATTTTTTCGATTCTTTCTTCTGAAATTTGGCTGATATGAACCATTCCGTCAATTTCAGGAAGAATTTTCACAAAAGCTCCAAAATTCATAAGACGAACAACAGGTCCTTCATATATTTTACCAAGTTCTGCTTCAGCAATCATTCCATCCACCATAGCTCTGCCTGCCTCAGCGGCTTCGAGAGAATCAGCAGCAATTTGCACTGTTCCGTCATCATCTATAGAAATATGACAATTAGTTTCTTCCTGAATTTTACGGATGTTTTTGCCACTCGGCCCGATTATAGTTCCGATTTTAGCAACGGGAACTTTTGTAGTAACAATTGCCGGAGCATACTTAGATATTTCATCGCGGGGTGCTGCAAGAGTTTCTTTCATAATCCCGAGAATTTTCATTCTTGCCTGTCTTGATTTTTCAAGGATTTCAGCAATGAATTCCGGTTCCAAACCATGAATTTTCAAATCAACCTGCACACCTGTAATTCCTTTTTCTGTCCCACCAACTTTAAAATCCATATCTCCGTGATGGTCTTCATCGCCAACGATATCAGTTAAAAGAACTTTGTTATCGCCGTCCTCAATCAAGCCGACAGAAATTCCCGCAACAGGAGTTTCAATTGGTATTCCGGCATCCATCATCGAAAGACACCCGCCACAAATTGATGCCATTGAAGACGAACCGTTAGATTCGGTAATATCACTCGTTATACGAATTGTATATTTATAATCTTTCGGTACAAGGCCTTTAAGACTTCGTTCAGCAAGGTTACCATGACCGATTTCACGGCGACCGGGCCCGCGCAGCATTCTTGCCTCACCGACTGAATACGGCGGAAAAGTGTAATGAAGCATAAACCTTTTTTTCCCATCACCGGAAAGTGTTTCAATTCTTTGCTCATCATCACCGGTGCCAAGCGTAGTTACTGCAAGCGCTTGTGTTTCACCCCTTGTAAACAGGGCTGAGCCATGAGTTCTCGGCAACAGACCTACTTCACAGGAAATTGGTCTGATATCATCGAGTCCTCGCCCGTCAACACGTTTTTTATCTTTGAGGATCTTTTCGCGCATACACTCACCGATAAGATCATCATAAGCCATTGGGAAAGTAGCCGGATCTTCATCTGCCAACTCTTCATTTTCTTTCAACATTGTCATTAAATTATCTTTAATTTCACGAAGTGTGCTGTTTCTGTCATGCTTACCCGGTACATTAAGTGTTTCAGCAATTTTGCTCTTCAATTCAGCACAAATTGATTTAATTTTATCACTCGGAAGCACAGGTGTGTATTCACGCGTAACAACTTCGGCTTTTTTAATTAATTCTTCCTGTAAATCAATTTGCGGCTGTAAAGCTTTGTGCCCGATACAAATTGCTTCGTGAACATCAGCTTCCGGCGCTTGATCAGCTTCGCCTTCAATCATAACTACTTTATCACGTGTACCGGCAATAACGAATTCCAACGATGCGTTTTCGCGTTCAGAATTTGTAGGATTAATTTTAAATTCTCCATTTATTTTAGCCACACGGACTGCACCCATAGGTCCCGCGAAAGGAACGCCTGCAAGGCAGACAGCGACTGATGCCGAGCACATTGCAAGAACATCAGGATCTTCATTAGAATCAACCGATAAAACCTGAATCATAATCTGAACTTCATTCAGATATCCTTTAGGAAAAAGAGGTCGCATAGGTCGATCAACACATCTCATAGTAAGAATTTCCTTTTCAGTAGGACGACTTTCACGTTTGATATAGCCCCCGGGAAATTTCCCGACTGCGGTAAACCTTTCGCGATAATCTACTGTTAAAGGAAAAAAGTCGAGACCTTCACGACGTTCGTCCGGTGATACTGCTGTTGCGAGGATTACGCAATCTCCATGTTGAAGCATAACAGCTCCATGCGCTTGTCGCGCGATTTTTCCTGTTTCAAACGAAAGTGTTTGACCAAGAAATGACGTTTCCACTTTTATTGGTGTCATTTTTACTCCTGTGTTTTGAGTTTAATACGGAAACGCCGCACACGATCAGTTAATGTCTGATTATTGAGATATGTGTCGAAACAAAATAATGTATAAAAAATTAATGAAAAAAATAAAGACGGGTTATGACACAATGTCTTCAACAATATTTTTCACTCGACATATCGTGCTCGTATACGGCGCAGCCGCGGGAAATTCCCGCGGCCCGCTTTTGTTTTTTTATTTGCGCAACTTGAGCGCTTCGATAAGTTTTTTGTATCTGCTGACTGATTTGCTCTTCAGATAATCAAGTAGTTTTCTTCGCTGGGCAACTAACTTTAACAAGCCGCGACGCGAATTATGATCCTTCTTGTGTTCACGAAGATGCTCGGTTAAGTGAACTATCCTCGCTGTCATTATCGCCACCTGAACTTCTGTCGAACCGGTGTCTTTGTCATGCATTTTATAATTTTCGATTACTTCTTTTTTCATTTCTGTGCTGTTATTCATTCTTCTCTCCTTTTTACACGCTGTCTTCAATAAGACAGCCGCTACACCTAAAGCCGCGCGAAACGTTCATAGCGATAAGCCCGGCCAAAGGCAACTTTTTCGGATAACCACTTTAGTCATCACTTTATTATTAATCATATATTATATCAAAACAGCTTTTTTATGTAAAGAAGGCATATTCACTGTGTGTCAAGTTTATAGAAATGTCACCTTTTACGTTTTTTAGAAATGTCACCTTTTCATTTGTTTTTTTTTCTTTTTGGGTATG
>QMOL01000034.1 GCA_003648225.1 Chlamydiota bacterium | reverse complement strand
TGATATAAGTATCAATAATTCCTTGATGACCGGCCGGAATAATTGGCTGAGGTTTATCAAATTTCTGCCCTATAACGGATAATTTCTTGATTTGTCGGCATTTTATATTTGAAGAAGAAATTGTTCCACCTTTGACTCTGATTTGTTTTATTTGATAATCGTGTCCGTCAATCTCAGAATTAATCCCACCGCCAAAAATTATTTTACTTGTCTTGTCCGAGCGATCGGTTTTTATTGTAACACCATCGGCAGCGAGCAAGTTTACATATCCACCGAAAGAAAGCTTGCCGAGCGAGCCGCCATTATTATCGTAATGAATATTTCCGCCTTTAGCGGTAAGTCTTTTCACACCGCCTGTAACTATAACATCTGCCCAGATATTCCCGCCCCAAAATTCTGTTGTCTTAGAATGTTTAACATTATATTTTTTTCCTTTAACTTCAAGTGTTCCTACATCACCTTTAATATACACAATTCCGTCTGGTCCTGCGAAGTCGCCTAGATCGCCCCCCTTAATTTTAATATTATTTACAAAACCGTTAACGAAAATATTTCTTACGAAACAAGAACGTTTATTTCCGGGAGGGAAATTAATTTTTATGCTTTGCATCGGACCGTCTGCGGTAATACTTTCAATCATAACCGTATTAGGATCGTTAAACTTCTTTTTTATCAGCAGTTGACTTTGAGAATTTCCGGTTACAATTGATGGATCAGGTAAATCAGTTAATGCGATTTTCCATCTGTTGTTTGCAACGGAAGTGCTTATAGTCATTTCCCCGCGAACGCCGCTATAAATTATTTTCATTCCTGCAAATTCATTTGTTATACTTACAGCAGCAACGAAAGAGGAAAAAGTGACTAATAAAAGAAGTGATATTTTTTTCATATTTTAAAATTGTATTAAGCTATATTTTTATATTATAAGTTAAAGTTATGACGAATTTTCTCGGTTTTTATTGCAAACGTTTTGGGATCAGTTTCTATCATCTGCAGAAAACGGTTTTCCATTTACAAAAAAGAGAGAGTTTATATATTTTAAGTTTAATGTGTAATTATTATTATTTCTAATCATCATTTTTTGCAGCATTACAGAACGTGGATTATCATTGCTGAAAATATATTTTTCAGCGATGGAATCAGGTATTGTCATAGTAAAATTAGCATTAATCGATTTTATTATTTTCTTTAAATTATTAGGATTAACTATTTTACTGTTGCCGGCTTTAATATTCGCATTAATTAAAATATTGCCGGTCGGCGTGCCGATTTTGAATTCTTCTAAATTGATTTCAGGCGATTCAGCAAGTAATTCAGGTAACAATCCCATAATCTGTGCCATTAGTAACACGCGGGCGAATTGATTTTCCGGTTCTTTTTTTGCGTCATTCGCTAAGGAAAGGAGTTGTAAATAAACATCTTTTTTAATATTTTTACAATTTAATCCAATTTTAACCGGTCCAAAGTTTGTATTTTCATCTTTTATAGCCATGATTGATAACTTCGCGTTAAAAAAAAGATTTCCGCTTTTTTCTTTTTTAGTGCTTGAGAAGAAAATTTTATCAATTTTTGTTTTGCCTGTTGTGAGACTATTAATTCTAAGTCCAAAACTAATAGCACTAATTCCTTTGGCGCCTTTGCTGTTGTGCCATGAGCAATTCAATCCTTTAATTTCCGCTGAGTTTTTGTGATTTTCCAAAAGGATTTTCGGGGTATGAAAATTCAAATATAATATTGTTCCTTTTTTTGCAAGACCTGTTTCACCACTTATATTTCCTGAAATCAACGATTGATCTGTAATATTATCAGTGTAATTAATACCGGGAATTGAAAAAACTCCACTGGCACTGCCATTTGGAAATATTGATGTATAAGCTGTAATAGCAGGAGCAAAATTTAAAATATCCGGTGGGAAAAGAATTGTTATATGACTTTTTATAACACCGAGAACGGGCATGCTTAACGGTTGTTTAGAATAAAACCGCTTCATAGTAAACGGTCCATGAATGATTTCCGACCTGATTTTAACAGAAATGTTTGTTAAACCGGATATTGAATCAAGTTGAGTCAAACCTAATGAAGGAAGTAATTGTGATAAATTAAATATTGTATTCGCGTGTGATGAAAACCAGTTTCTTTTATAGACATTTGAAATGGATATATTGGCTGTTTGAGCCATTTTATCAATTTGTTTATTAATTGTTTTTTCTGCGGCAATACCTACAAAAAAAGGTGTTACCAAAACTGTCGCGATAAACAGAAATATTATTCCTAATATAATTTTTTTCATATAATTTATAATTTGTAATTTGTAATTCGTAATTCGTAATTTGTAATTCGTTTTAATTATATCATATAAACAAGCCTTTTACAATCATAATCAAGCTTGCTTTAATTACAAATTTGTGATACAATTTAACGTGAATTTATAAGAGGAAAAATTTATCATAAATGTTATATTTTAATTTTGATGGCTTTAATCATGAAAGTCTTACACTTCCTTTGGTTTTCAGTAATCATATTTTCTTTTCAATTGTTCGCGCAATATAAAATTCAAACGCTAAAATTGCACTCAGGATGGAACTCAGTTTTTTTAGAAGTTCAGCCTAAACCGGCTGATTGTGCCGTACTTTTTTCAGGTGTGCCGGAAATATCCCGCTTTCATATTGGTTTAGTGATTTTGATAATCAAAAATTTCAGTGGAAAAATATGCCTGAACAAATAAGTAAAACGCTTAAACCGGGGCAAAAATGGACACAAAGGTTTATGGTTCGTAGAAATGATATGCCGGGAACAACGCCTTCCGACGCGCTATTCCAAAATTTATTGGAAATAGATAATGGCGCAGGCGCAACTTATTATTTTAAAAAACTGTCTTTTATCATTTAACATCAATTACCAACCCCGCCAATTACCGATTATGACTATCTTGCCCATTTTGTCCGTCTTGTTTGTCGCGTCTGTTTTGTCCGCAAATGTAAAATTCATCATCAAAGATAACTCCACCGGAAATAAAAAAACTTGCCGCCTCCATATTTTCAATAAAAATGGACAGCCGCAATACGACCATAATTGTCCGAAATGCTTCGATTCTTTCACTTGTAACGGAGAAGCAAACCTTTCTCTCACAAACGGAGAATATTCTTATACAATTGAATCCGGTAAAGAATTCCTGCCCGTTTCAGGAAAAATCTCTATAAAAAATATAACTAATATTGTTAAAAAAATAAGACTTCATCAAATCGCCGATATGAATAAAGAAGGATGGTATGCAGGCGACCTGCATAATCACACCGACATAAAAAATACGCCCTTGTTCATTAAAAGCGAAAACATTAATATTGCTTACGTCCCAAACTGGTGGATCAATCCGCCGCTCGGAAGACAATGGAAAACCGAACTGACAAATTATCCGCCGCTTATTAAAATTGATGATTCTCACTTCCTTTACACACGCGCCGGAGAAGATGAACGTTGCGACTGCACTTTAATGTTTTTCGGCTTGCCGGAAAATGTTAAACTTCCAAAAGTTACGTGGACATTCCCGCCAAGTGTTTATTTCGCGGAAAAATTCGGAAAAATTTCTAATGTTTGGGTTCATATCGACCACCTTTACTGGTGGCAGCTCCCAGCAATTCTCGCGTCCGGTGAACTCGACTCTATCGAAGTCATAAACAATAATTTTACGCGAAACTGGATGAACATAACGGAAGCTTGGGGTAAGCCGCGCGATAAGGAAAAATATCCGGACCCCTTCGGTAACGCCGAATATCAGCAAGATATTTATTTCAAAATCTTAAATTGCGGATTTAGAATTCCGCCCGCGGCAGGTACCGCCGCACCGATCGGAGGCGGCCCCTTCGGTTATAATCGCGTATATGTACACGTTAACGGAAAATTGACGTGGAAAAAATGGTGGAATAACCTTAAAGCAGGAAAATGTTTTGTTACTTGCGGTCCTTTATTGCGGGTTACCGCTAACGGAAATTTACCGGGATATGTATTCAAATCAAAAAAGAGTATAAAAATTGATTTAAATATTAAAGTTTGTTCTATTGATAAAATCACAAAAATCCAAATCATTAAAAATGGTGAAATTTATAAATCATTTTCTTTTAATGAATTTAATAAAATTAAAAATAACTGCAATGTTGCTTTTAACAAAAACGGTTGGTTTTTAGTTCGCGTGCTGACCGATAATCCGAAAATATACAGATTTGCAATGACAGGCCCTTATTATGTAGAAATAGAAAACTCACCAAAACAAATTGACAAAGAATCTGTGGAATTTTTTCTGAACTGGGCGAAACAAGCGGCAAAACGCAATCCCGAAACCGACCCTGAAAAAAGAAAGATTTATGATAATTACTCGAAAAAAACAATCACCTTTTGGCAAAAGCTAAAAAATAACAGAACGATTTAAACAGTACGATTAATTTAATAACAGTACAATTAAAACAGTACAATTAAATTTTACTATAAACAGAATAATTTAAAAAATCCGTGAAAATCCGTGCAATTCGTGTCTAATGAATTTAAAAAAATTTAAAATCCGAGTCTGTATTTGTATGTTTAAAAATGAAATGAAATATGTTATAATATTCGCAAAATAAATTATACAACCAAACAACTAAGATTTTATGAAAAAAAATCTGCTGATATTATCAATTTTATGTATCGCCGCGTGCCAAGCGGAAAAAAATCCGATAAAAAATAAATCGCAAGTTCTTAACGACCTGAAATCAAAACAAATTCTTGTCGCAATGTGGGGATGGGACGCGAAACTTTTAGCACCAGCCGCAAAAAATGCCGGGTACGAAGTTGTTGTGAAACCGGGCGGAAATAATTTAAACGAACATAAAAAAGAATTCCCAATCTGGCAAAAATACGGGTTCGAAATGCTTGTTCGACCTCATCTTTTCGCCGTAAATGACCCGTTCGATGAACAACAAATCAGCAACGGTTACAGTGAATTGGAAAAAGTGATAAAATTTCACGAGAAATATAATTCCAATGTTGTCGGTTATGTTATAATGTGGGGGTTTCTCGGCGAAGGCGGCTTTCTGCCGAATTATAAATTTTCCGAAAAAGCAAAAAAAGCATTTAATGATTATATGAAAACGCCCGGAATGCCGCTGCCGGAACAGCCGTCAATGGGTATGCCGGGCAATCTGCGTTGGGTTGAATGGTTGAAGTTTCGATCGAAAAAACTCGCCGATTTTCGGCAAGATTACGTCATGTTCGCTAAAAAATTCACTGATAAACTTGTAGGTACTTGGAGCGAATTTTATGCTGTTGATAATTACGCGCTGAATATGGGCGATGCACCCGGAAGTGATTTCCTTTTCTATGACCTTTCTTTCGGCGATGTTACCGTCAATCAAAAATTAGCGCTCGCGGAAAGTCACGGGAATATGGAAACTTTTTCCACTTTCGAAAAGTGGAGAGATTACATTTTACCTTTGATGGCGCATGCTGCAGGTCAAGGAGTTACGCCTATGTCTTTTCAATTTCCAATGACACGCAATTCCGGGGCGCAAGGTAACACTAATCGAAAAAAATATTATGTTGATAAAATTGAAGATGAGTACAGTTTGAAAATTGGTCCCTATATGAAAAAAATTATTAACGCGGCTTTACCGGAAACAAATTTTCCCGATGTTTGCCTTGTTTATGATTCTTTTCAGGCAGGCGCTATGCCGGCGGACAAATGGTCCGGCAGAGTTTTATGGCCCTATTACTTCGGAACGAAACAGATTGAAAGTTCAATGAGTCAAATGGGTGTAAACATGCGAATTATTCCTTATGAATGGCTTGAAAATTATGACTTGTCAAAATACAAAATTGTAATAATTCCCGACCCGATGTATTTGAATGTGAAAATGAAAGAAAATTTAATGTCCGCCAAACGAATCCTTTATTCAGGAGAGTATTTGCTTACTTATCGAAACGTCAAAACGCAAAAAGGGAATTACACAAATGAATTTCATGCAATAACTTATGACCCGAGATTTGGTAGAATAAAATATTTCAAAAATAATTCAGGGAAAATAAAAATTAATCGAAAAAACGCGATGATGAAAAATGTGGATTTCCCGAAAGAAAAGAATTATCCCGGCGATCAGATGTTTACCGTTTCAAAGTATCCGGCCAATAGTGTTTGTTTAGCGAGAGTGAACGGAAAACCGGTAATCTTTACAACAAACAACGGACGGGAGATTTTTGTTGCGAATCGCGCTTTCGCTTTTGCGTGGACAGAAAAAAATGATTGGCTTGAAAAGGGAATGTTTCAGTTTCTGAAAAATGTTTTGAAAAATAGTGGAGTGAAAATCCGCGTTGAGTCCTTGCCGCAAGTACGTGCGAATTTATCATACGCTTTCGGAAGTTACGGTGTAACAGGAAACTTAGCTTGGAACACAACAGACAAAGACATAAGAATGAAAATGTCAAATGGCCGGAAAATCATAATTCCTAAACACGGGTGGGCAATAATCGGCAATCAGTAAATCATCAATTTTCTTGTGAAGATTTTTGATTAGGAACTAAATAATACAATAATGAAATATTTTAAAAATATAGAAGAAAAAATCGCCGCTGTTATTCTTGTCGCGATGATTAGTATCGTTTTTCTTGAAGTCGCAGTAAGACCCTTTGGTATCGCCCTCGGTTATTTAACTGAAATAGTACCCGACCTTTTTGTTTGGCTCGTAATGCTTGGTTCCGCCGCCGCGTTCAATAGTGGAATGCACCTGTCAATGAGCGCTTTAACCGATAAACTTCCGCGTAAGGCCGCGCAAGTTATTTTTTTCATCGGTGCACTAGTTACAATTTCATTTCTTTTAACCATTGGAATTTCATCGTTGAGAATTATTCATATTTCAATTGCTAACAATGAAACTAACGCTTTGGGAATTCCTCAATGGATAATGAGCGCGGCGCTTCCGGTAGGATGTTTTCTTGGAGCAATTAGAGCGGTTCAATTTATGATGCGAACTCGAAAATCGGCAACAGTCAATAATTAACTAATCAATATGGCGCAATCAGCTTACCTTATATTTGGTCTCTTTATTCTGTTCTTCATGATGAATGTGCCGGTGGTCGTCGCACTTGGCGGAGCGAGTCTCGCGACTATTCTTTCTTACAACATTGTTCCTTTAATTATGGTTCCGCAAAGAATGTACGGCGCTCTGGACAGCTGGACACTCCTCGCCATACCTTTTTTTGTGCTTGCGGGAACAATTATGGGAAAAACAAGCATATCGGAACGACTAATTACCTTTGCTAAAGTTATTGTCTGGAAATTGCCCGGTGGACTCGGAATCGTTACTGTTTTAACCGCAATTCTTTTTGCCGCAATTTCAGGTTCCGGACCCGCAACTGTTGCCGCGCTTGGTGCTTTGCTTGTTCCGTCTCTTGTCAGCAATGGATATTCGCGGAGTTTTTCTTCCGCGCTTGTTGCTTCGAGCGGTGGAATAGGAATAATTATTCCACCTAGTATTGCTTTAATAATTTATGGTGTTCTTGCTGAAACATCGGTGTCAAAACTTTTTATAGCGGGAATTATTCCGGGAATTGTCGTCGGGATAGCGCTTATTAGTGTGGTTTTACTTACAGGAATTAAGCGCGCGTCAAAACCGGAAAAGCCAAAAATAAAATTTGGCAAAGCTTTTTTGAGAGCATTCCCGGGATTATTAACCCCAATAATTATTCTCGGTGGAATTTATTCAGGTGTTTTTACACCAACTGAATCGGCAGCAGTTGCGGTTATTTATTCACTTTTTGTTTCTCTGGTACTTTATCGTGAGTTGAATCTTAAAAGTTTATTTACGATTTTCAGGCAGGCAGTTGTTACTTCATCAGTAATTATGATTCTTGTCGCCGCGGCATCTGTTTATTCACTTGTGCTTACGACTGAAGGTATCGCATCCGGATTAGCTGAATCAATGTTAAGTATTACGAACAGTAAATACGCTTTATTGCTGATTATTAATATTGTTTTGTTAATTGCGGGCTGTTTTACGGATGCTATATCGATTTACTATATTTTTATCCCGATCTTTCTTCCGGTAATAAAAGAATTAAATATAAACCCGATTCATTTCGGAATCTTAATGACTGTTAATCTGGCCATAGGGCAAATAACTCCGCCGATCGGCGTTAATCTGTATGCGTCAAGCAGCGTTTCGGGTGTGCCGGTTAAGGAAGTTATTAAAGGAGTGTGGTGGCTACTTGCCGCTGAACTTGCCGCGCTTGCGTTGATAACTTACATTCCGCAATTATCGCTAATGTTTATTTAATATTCAAATGGTTATCAAAGCCTGATAGTTTAAAGACTTTTTTCACATGCGGAGAGACATTAATTATTGAAAAGTTTTCACTTCCAATTGATTTTGGAATGTGTATGCAGATTCTTAAAAAACCTGACGCGATATAATCAACTTCTTTCAAGTTAAAAACAACCGGAAGTTCCACCTGCCTTATTTTTAATATTAACTCTTCTTGATATTTCTGACATTCCGCGCTATTTAATATACCGGAAAATGTACATACAAGTTTTTCGTCAGTTAAATCATAGTTTATCATAATAATCAATAGTTTAAGTTAAATTCTCTTTCAAGAATGTTAAAATCCAATGCCTCATCAAAATATTTAGCTGAATCAAATCTCACAAACCGTTCATTGTCACGACGCTTCGCTATTCTTTGTATGTTTAATAGATGTGTTGCCGTGATATTGTCTGTTGTACTGTTATTTCCGCGTGTGCCGCAGCCAAGAGTAAATGATGTGTGAAGCGTGTTATACATTCCGCCAACACCGCCTTGTGATGACGGGGTATTAACAACTATTCTGCCGGCATCCATCAATTGCGCGAAATCTTTTATCTTTTCATTATTGTTTGAAAATATACTTGCCGTGTGACCGGTGCCGCCATAAAAATTCAGGTCGATACATATATTTACCGCGGTATCAAAATCTTCAGCTTCATAAAAAGCAATTATTGGGGCGAGTATTTCCGATGAAAGCGGGTATTCATCACCAACTCCGTCAAGCGGAGCAACAAGCAATTTAGTTCCGACAGGAACATTTACGCCTGCTATTTCAGCGATTTTTTCTGCCGGCTGCCCGATAATATCGGCATTCATAATTCCACGTTCCTTGTTATAGGCGATTTTTTCCACTTTCTTAATTTCTTCCGGTGAAAGAAAATAAGCACCCCTTGATATCATTTCTTTAATCGTATTTTTAGCCACACTTTCTTCAACTATAATTGATTGTTCACTTGCACAAACTGTTCCGTTATCAAACGTTTTGGATATAAAAATTTGTTCGACTGCAAAAGGAATATCAGCGCTTTTCTCTATCAATGCCGGAACATTCCCGGCACCAACTCCTATAGCGGGCGTACCAGAACTATACGCTGCGCGAACAAGACTGCCTCCGCCGGTAGCCAGGATGAGTGAAAGATCTTTATGTGCCATTAATTCGTGTGTTTCATCGCGTGTTGTGCGTCCGAGCCATTGGATACATTCATCCGGCGCGTCGGCTTTTATCGCGGCTTCATAACAAATTTGCGCCGTTTTACCGGAACAGTTAAGCGCTTTAGTATGAGGTCTGATAATAATTGGATTTCTCGATTTTAAAGCGATCAGAATTTTAAAAAGTACAGTCGACGTGGGGTTTGTTACAGGAGTGATGGCGAAGATTGGACCTATAGGTTCAGCGATTTCAATAATGCCGGTTTTTTTGTTTTCAGATATTATTCCCACTGTTTTTTCGTTTTTAATGTCTTCGTAAATGTATTGTGTGGCAACAACATTCTTTATTACTTTATCTTCCCATTTTCCTAATTGTGTTTCCTCTACGGCAAGTTTTGCTAATTTAATACGGTTATCAAATCCGGCCTTACAAACTTCATATACTATTTTATCAACGTGTTTCTGTGAAAGCTGACCGAAAATTGCCGCTGCGGCTTTTGCTTTTCTTACCACCGCGTTTATATCTGTTGTTTGACTCATAATTTCTCCTGACTTAATATTGAAATGATTTAAACTTTTATTATTATATCACAGTTGTTTTTTTTTCGCAATTAACAAGACAGAAGAATTTTTGTTTTGGGTACTGAACAATAAATTAATTATGCAGATATTTTAATAAATTTTAACATTCCCGCAATTTAATCGTCGGAGCCGGGGAAAAGTTTTGTTTGTAATTTATCGTTACTTTAGTTATAATTATATAGTACCATGATAACAAAAAAATATCGCCGGTACTTCGGATCGAAAAATATGAATGAGAGGTTTGGGGTCAGGCACTAGTAGCAGTTGATTGAATAGTCAATAAATAAATATGCGTTAGCGACCCGTGAATGCCGGTATTGAATAACAACCGGCATACGTTGATTGTTAGCGAACAAAGAACAAAGAATAAAAAATATGTTCCGTAACAGAGGTATAGCCTTTAAACTCACATTTTTTATTATTGCAAGCAGTGCAATAATATTCACTTTGGTTTTTAGTTACAATTATTCAAAGTCCAGAAAGATAATTATTCATGGAATAGAAAAAAATGCCGTAAACCTTGCCGTAGCAACAGCTAATAAAATTGAGAGTTATATTATTCCTATTCAGAAGATTCCGGAAACAATAGCTCTGGTGCTCGATGACACCGACATTAATCAGTATGATATCACTAATCTTTTAAAAGTTATTGTTTCATATAATTCGAATATTTATGGCGCGACAATTGCTTATGAGCCTTACGCTTTTAAATACGATTCTTATTATTTTGCGCCTTACCTCTGTAAAAATAATAATAATGAGTCTTTTTCTAATCTGGGAACCACCAATTATAATTACTTTAACTGGGATTGGTACAAACTTCCTAAAAAGCTTGGTAAACCTGTCTGGTCGGAACCTTATTTCGATAAGGGCGCGGGAAACGTTATAATGTCAACATATTCAGTTCCTTTTTATTCCACTGTTGACGGTAAGAAAGTTTTTAAAGGTGTTGTTACAGCTGATGTGTCACTTGAATGGCTGCAGTCATTTGTTTCTGACATTAAAATAAGCAAATCGGGCTATGCATTTACTATTTCGAAATCCGGGAAATTTATTACACATCCTAAATTAGATTTTATTATGAATTCAAATGTTTTTGACATTTCAATTGTACAGAATAATAATCAAATGCTCGATATAGTTAAAAAAATGATATCGGGAAAAACAGGCTTCGGACAATGTGATAGAATTTTTGATTCCGATAAAAAATATTGGGTTAGCTATTCATGGATGCCTTCATGCCAATGGTCATTAGGGATTTTCTTCCCGCAAATTGAGCTTATGGAAGTCGTGGAGAAGCTGCATCATACAGTTATGCTTTTTGGAATTCTCGGTATTTTATTTATTTCCTTGATTATTGCTTTAATTGCTAATTCGATTACTCATCCATTGCGCCAGCTATCTTTAACTACAAAAAGTATTTCCAACGGGGATTTTGATGTAGAAATCCCGGTGTTTAAACAGAAAGATGAAGTTGGTAAATTAGCTCTTGCCTTTGCTTATATGAAAGCTTCTCTGAAAAAATATATTAAAGATCTCACTGAAGCGACAATTGCAAAAGAAAGAATGGGAAGTGAACTTGCTATTGGACACGAAATTCAAATGGGTATGGTTCCAAAAGTAATTCCGCCTTTTACCGGAAGAAAAGAATTTGATATGTTTGCCGCTTTGAATCCCGCGAAAGAAGTAGGCGGCGATTTGTATGATTTCTTTTTTATTGATGAAGATAATCTTTGCTTTTTTATCGGTGATGTCTCTGGTAAAGGCGTTCCGGCCGCTCTTTTTATGGCAGTTACCAAAACTTTGATTAAAGGTATTGCTATGCAGTCTTACGACCCCTCTGAAATTCTTAAGAGGGTTAATTTTGAAGCTGTGCAAAATAATGATACGTGCTTGTTCGTTACAGTATTTCTCGCTGTGCTTAATATTAAAACAGGTGAAATTAAATTCGCTAATGCCGGGCATAACCCCCCTTTAATTGCCAGAGGAAATAAAGACGTTTCCTTTCTTAAAATGGAAAACGGATGCGCTTTGGGCGCTATCGAAAATCCGGACGTCGTAACCGAAAAAATTACCCTTAAACATGGTGATCTAATCTTTCTTTATACTGATGGCGTTACTGAAGCCTTTAACAAAAACGGTGAACTTTTTTCTGACGAAAAACTTCAGGATGAACTCGCTTCGCTCGTTAATCTTTCAGCCGAAAAAATCGTTTGTGAAGTCCTTGAAATAGTTCGGAAATTTGCTGAAGATACACCGCAGTCGGACGATATTACCGTTCTTGCTTTGAGGTACAAACTGTGAATACTATTAAATTATCCGAATCTGTTTATCGCGATAAAGTGATGGGATGCTGGTTAGGTAAAAACGCCGGCGGATCACTCGGCGCGCCGCACGAAAAAATGTGGGGAAACGAAAAAACTTTCGATGTTTCCTTTTATACTAAAATGGAAGAAGGAGGTCTGCCGAACGATGACCTCGAAATCCAGCTTATCTGGTTGATAATGCTTGAAGAAAAGGGACTTGAAGTTACCTGCAAAGATTTTGCTGAATATTGGATGAACCATATCGGATATTGTCCGGATGAATACGGTTGCCATAAAACCAATTTGCGAAAAGGTCTTGCGCCGCCCATATCAGGAAAACATAATAATCCTTTTAAAGATTGTATGGGTTGCCCGATTCGCTCGGAGATTTGGGCGTGTATCGCGCCGGGACTTCCTCATGTCGCCGTGGATTACGCCTGGCACGATGCTGTCTGCGACCATGCCGGGGGAGAAAGTGTTTATGGCGAACTTTTCAATGCCTCACTTGAATCAGCGGCATTTGTGATTTCGGACCGTGATTCTCTGCTCGACATCGGACTTTCTGTTATTCCTGAAGAATGCAAAACCGCACAGACAATTCGCCTTGCCCGCGAAGAGCATGCAGCCGGGAAGAGCTGGCTTGAAGCCCGCAACGCCGTTTATGAATTTGCAAAACATCCTTTTGCTCAGCATTCGCCAATTAATTTAGGATTCCAAACTATCGGCTGGCTCTACGGAGAAAATTTCGGAGACTCGCTTTGTAAAGCTATGAATTGCGGCTACGATACCGATTGTACCGCTGCGACCCTCGGCTCAATTTTGGGAATTATTCATGGAGCGAAAGCTTTGCCGGAAAAATGGATTAAACCTCTTGGCAACAAAATAGTTCTTACTCCTCCTCCGGGAATTATTCATGTTCAGGTTCCTGAAGATGTTGATGAACTTACTGACCGAACCATTGCCATTACACGTCAGCTTCTTGCGAAACATCACGACAAAGTTCAATTGGTAAATGATCTGAATTGCAAAGCAGGAGCTTGGGGCAACGTTGCGCGAAATTCCCTGTCCACGATTCAAAATTCGCTTGTGGATATGAATATTATCAATGAAATTCTTTCGCGGCCGCAAGATAATATTGTTCATATTTTAACTCATCTTGATGTTACCATCGCTTATAACGAAGAGCCGGTGATTTCCGTTTTGGAACCGGTGAAAGTAATTATAACAGTTAAAAACACAAGTCCGGAGACTTTAAAAATTTCAGCAAAGATTAGCTTGCCTGACGGCTTTTCAGTAAGTTGTGTTTCTCGATGCGACATTCTGAACCACAAACAAGAAATTGTAGCGAACGAGAACATTTCTTTTGAAGTGGAATTTAGTTGCACGGACAAAACTAAAATGCAAATTTCCAACCGCGCATTTCTGCTTTTGGATGTTGAAGAACGCTCCGCGATTAAAGCTGTTCCGATAGTTATGCTTGGTGCGCGCCGTTGGCTTATTTCGAAAGTTTTTGAAGGACAGAGACTCGAAGATACTGACACAATTCCGGAAAATATTTCCAAAGATTTTCAAGGAGATGACTGGGAAATTTTAGATTTAAAAGACGATGAACTGAAAGTTGAACATTTTTTTAACAACAAGCCGGGAGTGATTTATTTGCGGTACCACGCGTACAATCCTGAGGAAAAACTCACACGCATTGGTGTCCCGAATAATCACAGAATGAAAATATGGATTAACGGAAAAGAAGAAAATCAAACTCAAACAATTGTGCCGTGCAGACCGGCAGTAGTCGGTGACGTCGATCCCGAAATAGAATGGAAAGAACATCGCTGGGAACTTGTCAACGCGGTTGACGTTACACTTCCGAAAGGCTGGAATATTTTTGTAATAAAGCTTGAGCGAGGTGAAAAACCTGTTCAGGCATTTTTTACGACCGCTTATGATTTCAGTTGCTTTCATTCTTTGGTAAAACTTAACGGGGTGGTTTTTCCGTGGGAAAAATGATAGAATTTATTACGGATAAAGAAATTTATGAACAAGTGATTTTAAATGCTGTTCCAAAAGCAAAGGATTTTGTTTGGATTGGCACTTCAGATATCAAAGATATGTATATTAAACGCGGAACAGAAATGATCCCGTTTCTTAAACTCTTATCGGAGTTGATAGGCAAAAATGTTTCTGTTCGTTTAATTCACGCGAAAGAACCGGGACCTGTTTTTCGCGAAGATTTTGATAAATACAAAAATCTGATTTCAGGGTTGGAACGAATTCTATGCCCTCGAATTCATTTTAAATGTGTTATACTCGACGGCAAATTCGCTTATTCAGGAAGCGCGAACCTTACAGGCGCGGGAATGGGTGCCAAAAGTGAAACGCGGAGAAATTTTGAATCAGGAATTATTACCGATGATGAATTAATTGTTTCTCAAATAATGGAGCAGTTTGATTCTCTCTGGATGGGCAAGTTTTGCGGGAAATGTAAACGAAAAGAATATTGCGCGGATTATAGGGAGATGTTAATATGACGTAATGATGTTCCGGATATCAAAAAATCCACCTAACACATTCCCGAGAGAAGATCAATGGTCCCGGTCTTAAGAGCATCGGGATCCGGGATGCTTTACTTTATAAAGATTGGGAATAAATCCCATAAATATAAATTTCAAATAAAGAATAAAAATCAAATGGAAAATGAAAAAAACAAAAAAATGCCCCAAATGCGGGGCACACATCGGTGAGAAGAAACACCGGTGTGTTTCGACAAGGTTTTGCACAAAATGCGAAAAAATAATCGGTCTCGGGGGATGTAAATGCGAAAACCCATCCCCTATGCTGGTCAGAGATGGTTATATACGAGATGGGATATGGTATTCGGAAAAACCGAAAGAGAGATATGTAAGA
>QMOL01000033.1 GCA_003648225.1 Chlamydiota bacterium | reverse complement strand
TTTGTGCACTTCGTGCTTTTGTGGTTTCCTTATATATTTTTTTACCACTAAGACACTAAGAGCACTAAGATTTTTAATTTTTCTAACGCTATTTCGGAAATAAAAGTTGCATAACATTACTTGAACAACGATATTGCTTACTATATTTCTCCCGAATCTTTTTGTGCTGATAGTTCAAAGCAAGATGCTGCTTTAGTTACTATATTTTAAAATCTTCGCCAAGATATATTCTTCGCGCTTCAGGATCGTTGATTAGTTTGTCGGCGGTGCCTTCAATCATTATTTCGCCGGAATTTGTGATGTAAGCGCGATCCGTTACGCTCAAAGTTTCGCGGACATTGTGATCTGTAATAAGAATTCCCAAATCTCTTTTCTTTAAATCACGAATGATCTGCTGAACGTCTGCAACAGCTATAGGATCAACGCCCGAAAACGGCTCATCAAGAAGTATAACGGAAGGGTTAGTAACAAGCGCGCGAGCGATTTCAAGTCTGCGCCGCTCTCCTCCGGAAAGGGTGTAAGCTTTACTTTGCGCCAAACGATCGATACCGAGTTCTTCAAGAAGTTCATGAGCGCGGCGTTTAATTTCCGTTCGCGGAATCGGTAACGTTTCGAGTACCGCGATAATGTTTTCGAGAGCTGTAAGACGTCTAAAAATCGATGGTTCCTGTGATAAGTAAGCCATGCCCCTTTGTGCTCGTTCGCACATGGGGACATTAGTAACATCATTATCTTTAAAGAAAACTTTACCTTCATTTGGTCTGATTATACCGACGATCATATAAAAGGTTGTAGTTTTACCCGCTCCGTTCGGGCCGAGCAATCCGACAATTTCGCCTGAGCTGACATTAATGTTAACTTTATTAACGACATTACGTTTGCTATAAGTTTTAACAAGAGATTCTGTATATAAGATAGGTTTATCATTCATATTAAAATCCGCCAAAATCAATATTTTTATTTTTTAGATTAGTTATATGCGCTTTTGATCCGCCTTCAAAAGTAACTTTGCCGGTAATCACATTGTATTTAATGATTTCCGCGCTGATTTCCTGTCCGCCTTTTGTTTTGACAACCGGTTCACCTGTAAAGCGGATAACATTTTTACTTTTTTCCCAAACTCCTTTTTTACCGTAAAGACTTTTATCAGAGTCTTTAATGACTACATTTCCTGTCGCTACAATTCTGGTAAAGTCCATCTTACCCAAAGAATTAGTTCCCTGAAATGCGATAACTTTATCAGCATAAAGTGACTTGGAATCAAGCTTAACCACTACATTATCCTCAAGTACCATACAATTTTCATTTTTAAGATACTGCATTCTGTCCGCATTGATTGTTACCGGCGAATCCTTCTTTTTTTTTGCTTCGGCTTTCGCAAAAGCAGGGGAAGAGATAAAAGCACCTGACAGGAACACAGTTAATATAATGATAATATTTTTCATAAGAGGCCACATATTTAATTTAAAAAATGCTGATTATTCAATAAACTTAGTTTTCTCACTGTCGGGTATGCTGAAAACCATCTGCGGTTCAGGAAAAAAATCACACTTTCCGGTCGTAAGATCATATACAATACGTTTAGCTTTTATGTATGACGCACCCTGCTTAACCATTGGCGGCCCGCCGGTAAGAACAATCGTATTATTATTTTTATTCCAAACTGCTTTATCACTGACAACAACAACTGCTTTATCGTTACTTGACATTCTAACGTTCCCGACAGCGACCACGCGACTAAAGCTGCCGACATTAGCGGTAGAACTAAGGCTGTCTTTTTTTTCTTTAGTTTTTTTAAAGTAAACAGTCGCGTTATCCGCTTTTAAGATTCCTTTTGTATCCCGAACAACTACGGAGCCGCGAAGATAAACGATGCGTTCTTCATAGTCACATTCAAGTTTATCCGCGTTAATGCGCGTAGGGACATTATTAGTTTCAGCGGCGAAGATATGTTTTGATGAAAAAAGAGCAAACCAGCAAATTGCAATTACAACCAATGTTTTATAAGTCATTTTTTGTGAAGATTTCATAATATTACTCCGGAATGTTAAGACCCAAATCGCCTGTTTTACGTAAAGAATCTATTTGAACATCTTTCAAAAGCCTGAATATTTTTTTTTCTGTATTGAGATACATTCCAATACCCGTCATAACGCCGTCAGCGGAAATAATTTCAACATATTTATCCGTTGTTAATTCCCGTTTGTTTTTATTATAGTAAGCCACCTCGGTCATTATAATTATTTCACTTCCGTCCGGCTGATTGATAGTAGCTCTAACATTATAGACTTTCAGCAAGTTTTTTTTGACACTTTCGGCATGAGTGCCTGTAAATTCGAATATTTCTTTACCTGATTCTTCGATTTCAGTAACAGTAATTCCATTTTTAACGGTAACTGCATCGATTATATTATCATCTTTTTTTTTATCGGATTTCGCTTCAGCGATAATCGGTAATAAAAAGATAATAATTACAGAAATTATTATTTTAAAAGTTTTCATTTTATTCAAAATATCTGTTAGTAACTGTCCCCCATTCCCCTTTTTCCTTTAAAAGAAAATCAATAACCTCCCTTACCGCGCCGTTTCCTCCCGACTTCTCCGTAATAATATCGGCACAGTCAAGCGCATCGGGTACCGCGTTGGCAACCGCAACAGCCAATCCGACTTTTTTAAGAACCGGTATATCGACAAGTTCATCACCGATATAACATATTTCTGAAAGTTTGACGTTATTATTTAAAATATGTTCATTTAGGATTTTTAATTTGTCTTTTGCACTTTGATAAACAAATTTAATTCCAAGGTCCGCACACCTGATAGAAACAACTTTTGATTCTCTTCCTGTAATCACTGCCGTTGTGTTTCCGGCCCGCTGCCACAATTTAATACCGTGCCCGTCTTGAACATTAAAACCTTTTATTTCTGATCCATTAGAGTCAAAAAATAAAGTTCCGTCAGTAAGCACACCGTCAACATCAAGGATCAGTTGATTGATTTTATTAAAATCTATTTTAAGTTTTTCTTTTTTTACAATCATTATGCTCGTTATTCAATGTTCGTTATCACAAACTCAATAATTCATCATCGTCCAGCAATCCTATAAGGTGATTTTCGTCATCCAGAACAGGTAATTGACTGAATTTTGTATTTCCGCTCCTCATTATTTGAGCCGCTTCAATCGCGAGTCGGTCAGCGCTAATAGTCGTTGGATTACTCGACATCACGTTTGAAACAGGCTCATCAATCACAGCGGAATTTTTTAATATGTTACGTCTAAAATCACCATCGCTGAAAAAGCCTGTCACATAATCATTTTCATCAACAATACATGCCGCACCGTTTCTTGTTTCGGTCATTGCTACAATAACATCGCGAACTTTCGTTTCAGGAGAAACTTTGACAAGCCGGTCTCCTTTTCGCATTACATCTTTAACTTTAAGCAGTTTTCTTCCAAGACTTCCTCCGGGATGCAATTGTGCGTAATCCTCCGGCTTAAAATCCCGCTTGGCAAGAAGAGCCATAGCTAACGCATCACCCATTGCAAGCTGTGCTGTCGTTGACGCTGTCGGCGCAAGGTTAAACGGACATGCTTCCCGTTCAACTGAAGTAAGTATTACCACATCGCTTTGTTTTGCGAGAATTGAACTGGGATTTCCTGACATAGCGATCAATTTCGCGCCAATTTTTTTTATTGTTGGAAGAAGACGAATAATTTCTTCTGTTTCACCACTGTTGGATATGGCAATAATTACATCCGCTGAAGTTATCATACCAAAATCTCCGTGTATCGCTTCAGCCGGATGAACATTCGTTGCCGGGGTTCCTGTACTTGCGAGAGTTGCGGACAATTTTTTGCCTATAATGCCGCATTTACCCATTCCTGTGGTAATCACCCGTCCTCTGCAATCCATAATCAAATCAACTGCGACATCAAACTGATTATCAATTAGATCGATTAATTTCTTAACCGATTCGGCTTCAAGAAGGAGAACATTTTTTGCTATTTTCTGGTTAGCGGTCATTTATTCGTTATTTGTTACTAATTAACAATTAATTATTAACTAATCCTATTAATCTTTAAAAGTGTGATTAACAGTTGTTCGAGTTTCCCAAGCGGCCATGAATTCGCGCCATCACAAAGGGCATTATCAGGAGAAGGATGAACTTCCATGAATACAGCATCGGCCCCCGCCGCAACAGCGGCTTTGGAAAGCAGCGGTACAAAATGGCGTTCTCCACCGCTTGATGTCCCTTGTCCACCCGGAAGTTGAACTGAATGAGTTGCGTCAAATACGACCGGGGCTCCTATTTTTTTCATTATATCAATTCCGCGCATATCAACTACAAGGTTATTATAGCCGAAAGACGAGCCGCGCTCGGTAAGAAGCACTTTTGAATTACCTGTTGACTCAACTTTAATGACCGCCTGTTTCATATCCGCGGGCGACATAAACTGACCTTTTTTAATATTAATCGGCAATCCGGTCTTGCCCGCGGCAACGAGAATATCCGTCTGTCTGCATAAAAAAGCGGGAATCTGAAGCACATCAACAACTTCAGCAACTATAGCCGCTTGCTCAGGAATATGAATATCAGTTAATACAGGTAATCCGGTTGTTTTTTTTATATTTGATAAAATCTGCAATCCACGCTCAATGCCGGGACCTCTGTAACTATTCACAGATGTTCTGTTTGCTTTATCGAAGCTCGCTTTAAAAACAACACCGATATTAAGTTTTTCACCAATTTCTGCAATTTGTTCCGCGATTTCCAAAGCTAAATTCTCATCTTCAATTACGCACGGTCCCGCAATAAGTGCTAATGGAGCGCCACCACCAAAAGTAACATCACCGATTTTTATAGATTCATTTTTCATAATTTTATACTTATCAATTCAGGATTTTTGCAAATAATATCATTGACATTTGCCAGATCTTCAGGCGTATCGATTCCCGGAAACGCTTTTTCGGTTTCAACGCAAATAATTTTCATGCCTGATTCAAGCGCTCTCAATTGTTCAAGTTTTTCTATTAGTTCTAAAGGGGTTGATTTTAGAGACGCGAAATGTTTAAGAGCATTAATTTTATAAACATATAAACCGATATGACCAAACCTTTTTATTGATGATTTTTTGTCACGATCATAAGGAATTTGAGCTCTTGAAAAATATAGAGCAAACCCTTTGGAATCACATACAACCTTTACAGTATTCGGGTCGTTCCGGTCATCGTTAGCATTTAATTTATAAATTAACGTTGCCCAATCGGCATTCTTTTCAGATGTTATTTTTGCAACACATTTATCAATATCATCAGGACGAACAAGCGGTTCATCACCTTGAATATTAACAATAATTTTATTATCTCCGGCAATTTTCTCAACTGCCTCAACAATTCTGTCTGTGCCTGATGTATGATCCGGTTTTGTCATTACAACTTTTCCGCCGAAACTTTTAACAGTTTCGGCGATTTTATTATCATCGGTAGCAACCCAAACATCAGATAAAGCGGCACAAGCTTCTGCCGCGCAATAAACGTGCTGAATCACCGGATAACCCGTTAGCATTTTCAAAGGTTTTCCGGGAAATCTTGTTGAAGCCATACGGGCAGGTATAATCCCAATTGCCGTTTGCATAATAATGTATGAAACAAAAATGTTATCAAAGAAGCGCTATCGATAATCTATTCATTTACAAGCTGCATTGCAATCTCGTACAAATTATCGCCTATAATATCAGGTTCCATCCAATCGTCATCAACTTCCATTGGCGAATCATCGGGAGAACTGAGTAAAGCAGTCTTAACCCCCGCGTCTTTGCCAATCCTGATGTCTTTCATCAAATCCCCAACCAACACACAAGAGGAAAGTTTCAATTTATGTTCGTTTTTAAGCGAGTTAATGACATCTAAAGTAATCGGATGCAGTTCAATGCTTTGAGGATAAACATGACTTACAAAATGTATGGATTTTTTCTCAATCCCGCTCAGCATTAACTTCTCCATAACATAATTTTGAACGTTCTGAAGATACGAGCGTCCGGGCAGTGGCATATCGATTCTGCAAATTGAAAGGAAAGCGATAAATCCATTATCCTGAAATTTCTTAAGCGCATCTATTGATCTATTTTTAAAACTGATATCTTCAATTTTATCCATTGCGCCATGATCATGAATCAAAGTGCCGAACAAATCAAGAAATATTGCTTTTTGCGTGTTCATCTTATTTCCATTCTTATTGAAAATGTTTACGCTTTTGTTATTTTACCGGAACGGATACAGCGCGTGCAAACCTGTATATGTTTTTTTGACCCGTTAGGGAGAACTGCGTGAATCCTCTGGAGATTAGGCATAAAACGTCTTGCGTTAATACCTGTAGTATGAAGTCCGATACCTCCTTTTTTCTTAGGGATACCGTGACGAACGATAGATCTACCGGCAACCGGTTTTTTTCCACATATTTCACATATTTTTGACATAATCTTAATTACCTTTTTTGTTATTTGTTATTCGTTATTCGTTATTCATTATTTGTCGTAGTCCGCCGAAGAATTATTATTCGTTATTAATCCCATCTCTCAACTGAATTGTCAATTATCTCGTGTGACAAATCACTGCATGCCTGAATAATTGCTTCGCGTTTAGCTATCTGAAATGGAAATTCGCGTGTACTGTTAAACGTGTATTTCCCTGCTATTCTATTTATTGCCCATATTTTATTATGCGTTTTCGCGTTTAGCATTTTAACATTCGCGTAAACCACCACTCTAAATTCAACGGGAACTCCTTCCGCTCTTTTGCTTTGAGATTTATCAACATACCTTATAGGCGACATTGATATTTTTGTTATAACTACATTAAGTATCCCATCAGCTTCAGCTTCTCTCGGCACAACATAATAAGATTGTTCTTTTGTAAACTCATCAATTATTAAGTTTGTTACTTCCATCTGAAGATGCGGCTCTCTGGTTTGATTTCCTATTCTCGGAATATATAATTTATATATACCGTCATCTCTTTTAGGAGGTCCAAGCTTGTAGCCCAATATCGATATGGTCTTTTGAGTTACTTTACCATTCTCTTTGGTTTCAACTGTTGTACATCCGAACATAAATATAACAGCCGCAAAAGCAAAAATTGCCTGCATAACTCCGCTATGAGTAACTATTCTTTTTTTAAAGAAATCCTTCATTTCGTGCGCTCTAACTCCTTACGGCAATATTCAATTCTCCAATTAATAATATCACTCTTCCATTTCGGCGCTTTACGCTTTATGTCAAGTAATCCATCCAAAGCTTTCCCATAAAATCTCTCGGCGTCACTTGTAATACCACGCTGCTTCGCAGAATCACCACTCTGTATCGAATAGTAAATTCCAACATACTGGCGCTGTAACGCATTGGAATTACTCTCCTTTCCCGATGATTTTGTCGCTCTGCGCACATTGCCCACACCGTTTAATTTACGGGTTTGAATTTCTTCTTTTTTATCTTTTTTCTTGAGATATTCAAGCATTTTCTTCAATCGATCAGCTTTTTCCTGTTCCTTAACACGCGCAACCTCATCATCAACTTTAACTTCAACTTTCGCTTCTGCCTCAGGCGGTGAGATTTCCTGCTCTTCTATTTTTGCTTCTGCCTCGGGCTGCGGGATTTCCTGCTCTTCAACTTTCGGTTCTACCTCCTCTTTCAGAGGAGTTTTATTTTCTTCAACCTCCTGCTTTTCAACTATATCATTCAATTCAGAAGTATCAATTGCAAATTCAGATTTATCAGTTTTATCTTCAGAAATTACTACTTCCTTTTTAGGAACATCTTCCGGCTGTGAATCTTGAGTTAACTTTAGATCAAGCGTTTTTGTTTCTTCAGGAGTTTCAACAGTTTGATATTCAACTGATAATTCTTCATTACCGGTATCAACACTTGTAAAATTTGTTTCATTATTGTAAGACTGTTCTGCCTTTGCTTCTTCTATTTTAACAGGTTCATCTTCTTTAATCACTTGATCCGTTTCCGGTTGATAATCAATATTTTTTTCGGCAATTTCTTCTATTACTTCCGGTTGATAATCAATATCTTTTGCAGCAATTTCTTCTACCATTTTTTGTTGAACGGTACCGCTATTTATTGACGCTTGTTCGACAGGTTCCTGATTTTTATCAACATTTAACGGAGTGGTTTGTTCGATTAACTTCTGTTGTTCCCATTCTGCTTTTGTTTGCTTGTCACGTAGTCGTTCTTTGAGATATTCATCTTTCATCGTTGAGCGAAGTTCTTCACGCGTTTCCGGATTCATATATAATTCTTTAATGCGATTGGCATAATTTTCTTTGACTTCATTACTATTTTTTTGCTCCAGTTGCATAGAAGCAACTTCAACAGGCTTCCTGTATGTTTTTGTTGCTGCCGCTTCAACTTTACCTGATTCCTCGATTTTCCTGCGGATTGCGATATCTCTGTTATGTGCAAGTTCTTTTTGATTACCGAGCTGCACCATTTTTACAACCTGTTTCGCTTGTTCTGATCTTGCAACTTTAGAATCATTAATTCTATTGATTCTATTTCTCGCACGGACAGCGTAATCGGTATCAGGATACTGATCAATAACTTCTCTATAAGAAATGCTTGCCGCTTTCGACGAGCGAATATTCTCGTAAAATTCTCCTGTACGGAACAGTGACGCGGCTTTTCTATTTCTTAATTTCTGAATATATTTCTGAGCGTCATATACATTCGGCGATGAAGGAAATTCATGAATAAATTGTCGAAACTCAGCTATTGCCTGCGTTGTTGCCGTTTGATCATATTCCTTCCCGGTTGATTGCAGATAATCAACATATCCTAAGTTAAATGCCGCATCATCAACAAACTGCGAACCGGGATAATTCTTTATCAATTTCCTGAACTCTTGTTTCGCCGCAAAATAATTCTCGCGCCCAAGCATTGAATGCGCTATGGAATATTGTGCTGCGGCGGCTGAATCGCTGTAAGGAGCATTTTCAAGAATTTTGCTATAAAGTTCTATGGCAATTTTATATCTTTTAAGTTTAAAGAAATCATCAGCGATTTTCATTTGATTTCTGGTAATCGTCGGAAGTTTGTTGAAATTTTTATGATTATCCCATATTTTTTGATACGCTTCAAACGCGGCGTATTTATCGCCTAACACATTCTCGCATTGCGCAATGTATTCCCAACCCCGAACCGCGTGTTTCGAAACAGGGAATTCTTTCTGCATTTTTCTGAATTGCTTCAGCGCGGACTTATAATCCTTGCTGTCATAAGCCGCAACAGCACGATTGTATATCCCGTCAACAGCATCCGTAACAGCGGTATTCGCGATTGAAGCTCCGCTTACTGCCATAAGAAAAATCACAAATAAAATCCGCGAAAGCTTAGTTCTGTAATAATGTGTTTTCATAATCCTTTTTCCCGGGAACTTAAAGAGATGATTAATTATTTGCCCGATGAAACTTGCTGCCGGACATTTGTTGTTGCTCCGGTAATACGCATCAATTTCTCTTTAAGACCACTATATGAAGAAGCATAATAACTATTTCCCGCAACTTGTTCCAATTGCTGTATTTCATTTAAAGCGGCATCATATTGACCCATCGCGTTTAAAACATTTATTAATTCCATCTGCGCGGAAAGTGCAGCGTAATGATCACGATTGTAAAGCAAATTCCTCTTTAATACGTTCTCAGCCTCCTTGTAATTATTCTCCGCTACATAGCATTTGGCAATTGCCAAATGTGCCGCGGGAACGAGAAAACTTTTCTTATGTTCATTTACAAGCTGTTGAAAATATGATATCGCTTTCGAATAGTTCGTCCGCTGAACTTCAATAGACCCCAACTGCATCAATGCAGCTGATGCGGCGAATGTTTCAGGATAATGTTTTACTACCGCGTTGAGCCCTTCAGGTGATTGAACAAGAGCAAGTGCCTGCCCGGCTTCCACCGGCATATTTTTTTCTTTTGCATAATAATTTGCCACAGCAATTATCAATAAAATTACTATTCCGCAGTAAAGCACTATCTTTTTCCAGTGTAACTTTACTTTCCCTATTAATTCTACAATTAACTCCGCTACCGGGTCATGTTTCATTTGTTCTTTATTTAATCCTGCCATAATATTATTGATATTGGTTCAAAACCGTTAATTTTTAAGCGCTTTTCTTATTATCTCTTCTGAATTTGAAAAGCAATTTCTTATCTCTTCTGTTGTTAATCCCGCGCCACGTGCTATCAATTCCGCATTTTCACGCGTAACCAAATCAGATGCGCTATGTGAATCAGTATTAATCACCATTTTAGCGCCTGCATTTCTTGCCATATTTAAAACATGACCGTTAGTGTAAGCGTGTCCTTTCCGGGTGGTAATTTCAAGAAAAACACCTTTTCCTGCCGCTAATGCAGCATCTTCTTCACTTATTAATCCCGGATGTGCCAGAAAATCCGCGCCACCGGAAATCGCGGCTTTGTTTGTTCCGGAAATCACCGGCTCGATTATCGTTTCGCCATGAACACCAACTATTTGCGCGCCGAGTTTCCTTGCCCGTTCAATCATTTCGGGAATTAAAGCCGGCGGCACGTGTGTTAATTCAACACCGACAATAACTTTAATATCTAAAACCGCATTAAGCTTTTTCGCACAACTGCTCACATTGGAAATTATAAATTC
Organism: Chlamydiota bacterium; assembly: GCA_003648225.1. Lineage (GTDB taxonomy): Bacteria > Auribacterota > UBA3054 > UBA3054 > B51-G9 > B51-G9. Next base: position 4,587 of record QMOL01000033.1, on the reverse strand, counting down.
CAAATTCGAATCATCACCATGATCAGTAACTCCAATGGCTCGGTAACCTTTGGCTTCCGCCCGGCGAACGAGTTCAGAAACTCCAAGTTCTCCATCGCTTAAAAAAGTATGTGTATGTAAACTTATCATCTATTTTGGTATCCTCGACAGGACTCGAACCTGTGGCCTGCGGTTTAGGAAACCGCCGCTCTATCCACCTGAGCTACGAGGACGGAAAAGCATATTAAAATTAATCTTCTGTTTATATTTCATTTATTATGCATATTATACAGATTTTGACTTTCTTTTGCAAATGCCGTATCGGGAACTTTCCAACTTTCTCACTTTTTAGTATAATGTTCAAACTTAAATAATTTAAACCAATTAACAGCACCATGAAAAATAAAGAATACGCTGTCAGATACGAAAACAATCCCGTCATCAATAAAGACGACATGCCGTTTGACGCAGAATGCGTCTTTAATAGTGGCGCCGCTCTCTACAATGGCGAAATCAGGATGATCGTTAATTCCTGGGACGTTAACTGGACCCCGCACTTTATGGTCGGTAAAAGTAAAGACAGAATCAATTTCGATATCGTTGATAAGGATATCGTTCACCCGCCTAAAGAATATCCGTATGGCCTTATAGATGGATTTTTCGACACACGCGTTGTCTATATGCCAGAAGACGAATGTTATTACATTACTTACAATGTAAGTTGTCATCTTGGCGGAAGAATTTTCCTCATTAAAACAAAAGACTTCGAAACTTTTGAGGATGTAGGCTTCATAACAGGTGTTGATCACCGCAACTGCGTCATCTTTCCAGAAAAATTCAACGGTTATTATGTGCGACTCGAACGACCGGCCGGTGAAGGAAAAATCGGGGATATCTGGATGGCAAAATCGCCTGATCTAATTCATTGGGGACAAAAAGAAATCTTCCTCGAAAAAGGAACCAAATACTGGGAAAGTTTGAAAATTGGTCCCGGCGCTCCTCCGGTTAAAACAAATAAAGGATGGCTGATCATTTATCACGGCTGCCGTGAACACATGAACGGAATGTCTTATCACGCGGGCGCGCTGCTTACCGACCTGAAAGACCCGAAAAAAATCATTGGCAAAATGAATCGTTATCTTATGGTTCCGGAAATGCCTTATGAATTTATGGGTAACGTTCCGCAAGTCGTTTTCCCGACCGCGGCTATTCCCTATTATAATGAAGATCGATTGGATCTTTATTACGGTGGTGCAGACACATGTATTTGTCTCGCGGAAGTAAAATTATCAGACTTAGTTGACAAATGTCTTGAAGACGGTCCTCTTGAATATAAATATCAGTATTAAATGTTTTACATTTTAGATTGATAGATGGCGATACCTTGTTATTTGCTCTTGATAATGATAGAATGCTTACTGAATATAATTTAGAGATTTTAACGATAACTCTATACAACATAATGATTATTAATATTGAAGACTACAGAAAAAAAGTTCTCGGATGCTGGATGGGCAAAAATATTGGCGGAACTCTCGGCGAACCTGATGAGTGGAAACGTCAAATTAACAACTATGACTTTTACAAACAAGACTTGCACGGCGAACCCATGCCGAATGATGATCTGGATATCCAACTTCTCTGGCTTATCGCACTTGAAGAACGAGGCATAAATATTGATACTCATACTTTAAGTGAATACTGGATAAATTATGTTGTACCGCATTGGGCAGAATACGGCACAGCTAAAATCAATATGCGCGCCGGTCTGCAGCCTCCCGTTTCAGGCTCTTTCAATAACACTTATAAAGACAGTTGCGGCTCGTTTATCCGCTCGGAAATCTGGGCGTGCATTGCTCCGGGCTCTCCTCAAGTCGCCACACAATACGCTTATGAAGACGCAATTATCGATTACGGCGGCGGTGAAGGCGTTTACGCCGAAGTTTTTTGCGCGGCGTTAGAAAGTGCGGCGTTTGTCATTAATGACATCAGAAAACTTATTGAAATAGGATTATCTTACATTCCTGAAAACTGTGCTGTGGCACAAGCTGCAAAAACAGCTATTGTATGTTACGATTCCAAAAAATCATGGCGCGAAACTCGTGACTTTATTTTAGAAAAATATCGCGGAAGAGCAGTGCCGTGTGTTGAACATTTAATATCAAAAGAAGACATCGATAAAGGTTTCGTTGATGGAATCCTCGGTTATGACGTACCGTCAAATATCGGCATTCTGATTATCGGACTTCTCTACGGCGAAGGTGATTTCGCTAAAACTCTATGCACAGCTGTTAATTGCGGTGAAGATACAGATTGCACCGCCGCAACCGCCGGCTCGATTTTCGGAATTATGCACGGCTATGACGCAATACCTGAGAAATGGATTGAACCAATAGGTAAAAGCATTAAAACAGTAACACTAAATCTTGGCGACCTTGGCTACTTTGGCAATATGGTCCCTGCAGATATAAATAATCTGACCGAGAGAACAGAAAAAATTGCCCGACAGGTCATTGCAAGTAAAAATCTTCCTGTTATTATTGATGATGACAACCCAACCGACTTTTCCGACTCAAATGTGTCAGCACTTTTTGCAGGAAAATTCCGTGAAGAACTTTTAGAAAATTTCAATTATGTCAATCATAAATTTGATTTTTTTGATATTGCGGTAAATCACGGTGAAACTCCAAAAATAATATGCGGCGAATCAAAATCCATTATAATAAAAGTTAAAAATAAATACCGCATGGCAGCAAATATTAATTTTAAAGTTTTCGCACCGGAAAAAATCTCGATATCTCCAAACAGTGGTAGTTTATATGTAAATTATCCGGGAACCGAAGGACAGAATATTAATGAAATAGAACTGACAATCACAGCGGAAAAACTAAATCCGGGAGCAAATTATTTGACCGCCCAATTTACTCTCCCGGGCAGACCAACAATCATGCACGTACCGATTGTGCTAATAAATTGATTGTGTGGACAAGTGGATATGATAAACTAAATGGACTGTTCGCTTTAAATTCTAAATTCTTCTCATGAAAATAAAAATTTGCAAAACTTTTTCTCAAATCCAGCGTTTGCCGGATTTATTCCGCCCACTTTTGGCAAAGTTATGAAACAAAAAAACCTCATTATCGCATTGCTATTGTTCATCGGTTCCACATCGGCATGCTACGGCGATAAAACCGTTGCCGCAACCAATGTAAATTTTAAAAATCCAACAGTCAACACCAAGAATTCCTATCAAAATCTCACCAACGTTTACAAAAAAAACTCCGTTACGATATCATTCTCAATTCCCGGAGATGTGGGAAGTTACAGGCCGGGTAGCGATGCCGGTCTCATTGTATCGGTTTCCAAAGCTCCGGCCAAAGTCGAATTTTATCAGATGGACGGAACCGACAAAACTAAAATTGGTGAAGACTTAGCCCCGCCTTATGAACATGTAATTACCAATGTGGCAGCCGGAATTTACATAATTAAAGCCATTGCTATGGATGGTTCCGGCGTTGAATTAGGTTCTGCCATAACACAGCTTTTTGTAGGGAATTCGTCCGTAGGAATCAGACCAATTTTACACGAAAGCTATGAGGTGGTTTCCGGGCAATACCCTTTTGTTGCCAGCCATACGGACGCAATTACTCCCTTTGAAGGATGGTGCAAGGGACATTTTACAGGAGATTTTAAGACACGCGATGTTTTTTTTGAATATTATATTTACAATCCTGTGGTAAATGTCGATGCCGCAACCAATAAATTAGTAAGATGGATTAAACAAAATGAAGATATAGGTTATTCCGTAAAACATATTCTTATTTGTCGCGAAGGCAAACTTTTAAAATGGCCGCCGGAAACTTTGGGGCCTTTCGAAGAAGACACCAGAATCCTTTCTCAAACTGATGTGAACAGGATCAGAAAATTGTTTACGAATGCTTATGACAAGGGAATATTAAAACATAAGAATTATAAACTCATTCAATTGGTCGAACATCCGACCTTTTTCTCTAAAGATTCAGAAGCAAGCGCAGTTATAAAAAATATGGATGGGGTGTGTTTCGAATCTCATCAATTTAATAAACACTGGCCATTACATTTAGGATGGGAAAAAGATTTAAAGGCTACTGCTGAAGCTGCCCGGTGGACACTTTCCAATAATCTGGATTATGTGTTCTATTATGGTCCCTGGGTGTCAACAAACAGTCCCGGATATTATGATAATCTTAAATATTCAAATGAACCTGTTAAGGAATGGTTGATTAGATATTGGGCGGCCGGTATGCCCAAACATCATGACCGTATGCATTATTATATCAATAATTTTCCTCATGGCACCGGGGCAACAAGGCCTATAGGCCCTGAAACCAATTCCTATTCTACTCTTGGGTTAGACAAATGGATAATTGAAGAGGTTGGAAGACAAACTCTCATTCAGGAACCGGACAATGCAGCTGTGAAAACAAAAATCCCGGGAAAAGCAATTCCTCCAATTCCGGTTTATTGCGGGGGGGTGGCGGGAGTAGAGGCTTTGGCAAACCCCGAAAATTCTGCCCGTTACAGAGCTTGTGGCGGCGGACTTTATCTGCATAACAATGGCTGGTGGTT
>QMOL01000032.1 GCA_003648225.1 Chlamydiota bacterium | reverse complement strand
TTGTTATGTGGAGTTTGGCTAATGAACCCCATTGCTATGAACCTTCATCTGAAAAATATTTCAGTGAAATAGCCGGGCTCACTCGCGAACTTGATCCTAATCGACCGATAACCATTGTAATTTGCTCAAAACCTCATTTGTCTAAAGTTGCTCATTTAATTGATGTCATAAGTGTAAATTATTATTTTTCCTGGTACACAACTCCCGGACGGCTTGATGTTCTTGAATATCAATTGGAAACGGTTTTGAGGAAGTGGCATGAACTGCACAAAAAACCAATCTTCATGACTGAATTCGGTGCTGATACGATTGCGGGTTTTCATAATTTACCATCCGCAATGTATACTGAAGAATATCAGGAAGAATTATTAGATTTAAACCACAAAGTTTTTGATAAACTTGATTTTGTTATTGGAGAACATCCATGGAATTTTGCCGATTTTGCGACACGGCAAATCTGTATCAAAGCTCTCGGCAACAAAAAAGGCGTGTTTACAAGACAACGTCAACCGAAAGCGGCTGCCCATTTGCTTAGAAAGAGATGGCTTTCCATAAATTAATTTCCTGATTGCAAGCACACTTGACCAAAATAAAGCAATGAAATAACTTTGCTGTAGAAAAAGCTTCGTGGCTGTTTTAAAAGACGAATATTTTATGACAGTGCGATTAAGAAATACAAATATAATTTTATTGATAACTTATTTGAGAAATTTATTCTCGCCGCGGAGTATGCATTATGTACAAAAAAGGCTGTTTAAAACTGTTTCCAGGTGTTGTCTTCTGCTTGCTTTTTTATGGCAATACCATTTTAGGCGCTAATGCCGTTCCAACAAATAACCTTCAACCCGGCGATTTAATATTGATGAAAAGCGTACCCGGAAAATATCACTTTTATCACTTATGGCCCGGTAACGGAAAACGTGCTGATGATCCGTTGAAAGATGCGAAAGAGTATTTTGACAATCGCATTAAAGATGTTTCCTGTCCAACCATTATGGTGATGAAACCGGATAACCCGAACGGAAAAGCAGTCATCGTTTTTCCCGGCGGAGGATACAGTTATCTCGCAGCAAGAAAAGAAGGGAGCCGCGTCGGTGAATGGTTGAATCAACAAGGAATCACGGCATTTGCAGTTAAATACCGTGTACCAAAAAGAAAAGGAGTTAACGCGCCTCTTCAAGACGCGCAAAGAGCGATTCGCTTTGTTCGCGGTAACGCGAATTATTTTGGAATTGATCCAAACTCCATCGGCGTTATGGGCTTTTCAGCCGGCGGGCATCTCTGCGCGTTAACTGTTCATCAATTTGATAAAGATTCTTATTCACCGGTTGATTATTTGGACAAGGTCAGCTGTAAGCCTAATTTTTGCATTTTAATTTATCCGGCTTATCTTGGTGAACGAGGGAAAGTTTCACGGGATTTCCGGGAAGTTAAGGATTCGACTATTCCGATTTATGTAGCTATATCAAAAAATGATCCTGATATTTCTAATGTTATGTCTTATGTTCCTATTTTGATGAAAGCAGACGTTCCTTATGAATTTCATGTTTATGCCGAAGGCAAACACGGAACCGGTCTCGGCGGGTTCCCTTGGATAAAAGCATGTGAAGACTGGCTTAATTCTCAAATAAAATCAAGCGGTAAGAAGAAATTAACGTTGAAATTGCTTGAAGTAAAAAAAATATGGGATAAAGCGCCGCATAACGCGTTTACTGATTTAGTTCGGTTCCATAACCGTTGGTTTTGCGTGTTCCGCGAAGCAACAAGTCACGTTTCCGATGACGGAGCTCTGCGGGTAATCACATCTGCCGATGGTGATAAATGGAAATCTGCCGCACTGATTAAGTCTAAAAATTCAGATTTGCGGGATGCAAAAATTTCCGTCACTCCAAATGGTAATCTGATGCTGTGCGGCGCGGAAGTCATACACGCTAAACCGAAAAATAAATACCAATCTCTTTCCTGGTTTTCGAAAGACGGATATACTTGGAGCAAAAAAAATAAAATCGGCGATGCAAATTTCTGGCTGTGGCGCGTTACCTGGCATAAAGGAAAAGCTTATGGGATAGGTTATAGTTGCGGCGCCAATAAAAGAACACTCCGGCTCTACTCAAGCAGCAACGGGAAAAAATTTGATGTTCTTGTTAATAATCTGTATGATGTCGGCGCTCCAAACGAAACGGCAATCGCGTTTAATGGCGATACAGCTTATTGCCTGCTTCGACGCGACGGAAAAGAAAGCACCGGCAAACTGGGCATCTCACAACCGCCATACACTAATTGGAAATGGAAAGATATAGGCGCGCGAATTGGCGGACCACAGTTGATCTGCCTGCCAAACGGTCAACTTATAGCTGTTGTCCGGCTTTATGATGGAGGTCCCCGCACTTCACTATGTCTAATCAACGCTAAAAGCGGTAAGCTTACCGAAAAGCTTACTTTTCCTTCCGGTGGTGATACAAGCTACGCCGGAATTGTCCGACATGACAATATGTTATGGGTAAGTTACTATTCATCGCACGAAGGTAAAGCGTCAATTTATTTATCTAAAGTTAAGTTAGTTTATTAGAAGTATATTAAACATCAAACCCCGGATTTACAATAATGAGCACAAAACGACCAACAATTCCCGCCCGGAAATATTCCTGCTTTTCCCGATTAAATTTATTAAGAATTGTTATATCATCAATATCGTTGATATTCATAGGGTGCAGTACAATTATCGCAAACGACTCTTCTTTTAACATCAAAAATGCCAATAAACTGGAAAAAGAAGGATGGGCGAAAGTTCCCGATATTATTAAATCAGTCAAGTGTCCATCCTTTCCTGAAAATACTGTTCTGCTAACAGATTTTGGCGGCAAGGGTGATAAACACTCAGATAACCGACTCGCATTCAGTAAAGCACTGCAAGCTCTTTCAAAGAAGGGCGGCGGGAAATTAATTGTGCCGCCGGGTGAATATTTTGTTGACGGTCCGATTATTTTAAAAGACAATATTAACATTGAGATTCAAAAAAACGCGAGAGTTTTTTTCAGCACTAACACGGAAAGTTATTTGCCTTTGGTAAAACAAAGGTGGGGCGGGGTGGTATTATACAACTATACTCCTTTGATTTACGGTTATCAATTAAAAAATATTGCACTCACAGGTAAAGGAACTATCGACGGGACCGGAGCTGAATGGTCAAACGCATGGCGCAAACGGGAACATACCGATGTTGATAAAGTCAGGCAAATGGGGAATGACCGAATTCCGGAAAACCAAAGAGTGTTTGGCAATGGTTTTCTCGACCTGAACGGTGATGGAAAAGATGATGGATATGGTGATAGCAAGCGACATTTTCTCCGGCTTCCTTTGATTCATTTTTATGAATGTAAAAATGTTATGATTAAAAATCTTACTATTAAAGATAGTCCGTTTTGGACAATCCATACCGCGTTTTGTAAAAATATTACTATTAAAAATATTACCGTCAAAGGAGATGCTGCCAATAACGACGGAATTGACCCGGACAGCTGTGAAAATGTTTTGATTGAAAACTGCTTAATTAACACTTCCGATGATGCTATTGCCATTAAAGCCGGAAGAGACCAGGACGCGTGGGACAGGCCCGGAACTAAAAATATTGTTATTAGAAATAATCGCTTGTCTTCCCGCGCTAACGCTTTGTGCATAGGTTCAGAAATGTCCGGCGGAGTTTCTTCGGTCTTTGTAGAAAATAATGTTTTGCTTAAAGGCGCTCACGCATTATGTTTCAAATGTAATCTTGACCGTGGTGGCTTTGTGAGTAACATTTACATACGAAATATAAAAATTGAAACCGCTAATAAAGCAATATTAATTTTCAGAATGGACTATCACGGTTATCGCGGAAATCATTTCCCGACACATTTTTCTGATTTTTTCATATCCGATATCACCTGCAAAAAAGTAACCCAAAAGCCGTTTAAAATTATTGGTGTTAAGGATTCACCAATTCAACGAATTTTTCTTAACAATATCAAAGTAGAAAAAGCAGGTGAAAAAAGCGTGTCTGAATACACAAAAGATATAATTCTGAAAAATGTTGCTGTTAATGGAAAGTTAATTAATACACCTTTTACCAATTTGCCCACTGAGAAAAACAAGAAACCGGCATTTATACACGCAACCTATTTTATGGACGGCTTGCTTAAAAGCAAAAAACAATTGGAGCAAACTCGTTTCGAACAGTTCGACTTTATGTATGTTATGGCTGTTCCCCATTGGACGGCAAAAGATTTTGAAATGCCCGAAAAAGATATTATGAATAAACTCGTCTATAACTTTGAATATACAAAAACAAATTTGTTCTCTGACAACTACTCCCCCGTTCCATTTATACCGGATCTGATTGCTAAAGCACATAAGAAAAATGTTAAAGTGCTGCTATCTATCCCCGGCACCACCCGTTTTAATCCAATAGTGAACGACGCGAAAAAAATGGCTGTTTTTGCGAGAGTAATGGCTGCCGTAATAAAAAAACACAACTACGACGGGATTGATATCGATTGGGAATCAACTATTAATATTGATAAACATACCGCGCTAATGATGGAACTGCGAAAAGCTCTGAATTCTTTGGAAAAAACATCACCGAAACGTAAATATTATCTTACAACGGCTCTTAACGTGTATTTGAAATATTCTAAAGAACAGGCACAGAAACTCAGCCGCTCTATTGACTGGATTAATTTAATGACATACGATATGGGCGGCGGAGCTTGGAGTCACAAAGCAACACACAACACCCCATTTGATAAGATAAAGAAAGTGCTGAAAGAAAACTGGTTGAATTTCTCTAAAGATAAAATATGTATAGGTTTGGCTAACTATGGTTTTTATTATAAAAAAGTTATTCCGGGTAAAAAGTACAAAGAATCTTTGAAAAGTAGAAGCCGATATTTTTTCTATAAGGAATTGCCGGCTTTTCTTAAAAAAGGCTGGAAAGAATCTTATGATGAAAAAGCTGAAGTCCCATATTATTTCAGCCCCGATAAAACCGACTTTATAACAATCGATAATAAAAGAAGTCTTACCCGCAAAATAGAATGGATATTAAAGAAAAAATATCGCGGCGTCTTCTGGTGGGAATTCCATCTTGATTGCTTTCCGCCTGTCGCGGGGGAAAAATATGCTGCTCATCCATTGATTGATTATATTACAAGCATAATTAGGCGGAACTCGAAAAAAATTCATTGACACAAAATTTATATTCCGTACCTGCCTGTCCCGATAGCGTGGTTTTTCGGGAACGGCACGGGCATATTCAATCGTTTGTTTTTTTCCAATTCATTATCCTACGGCGTTGCCGCAGGCTACGTTGAATTATCCTTATTTGTATCGCCCATTCAGGGCGAATCTGTTCTTTCGTAAGCCACACGTTATCACGTGTGGTTATTCATGTTTTGCCCCTGTCGGGGCAAAGCTTTGTATTCGGCGCATCATTAGCGGTTATTCATGTTCTGCGGATTTTATTCAAGAGTAATTTTGCATATTCTGACGAATCTAACGGTAGTTTTACAGTAACATTTTTCAAAGAAGAGTAGAGAAAAGTGTTAGCGAGTTCAACTGAATTCATTCCGTCTTCTCCGGTTGCGATAAGTTCTGTTCCGTTCAGAATTGAGTCCGCGAAATTTTCGAAAATGTTTTGATGAACGCCTTTTTTTTCGTTGAATTTTATTTCAATAGTTTTAATTTCAGGAACGCTAAAAGCAACATTTGTAGTTCTCGAAAATTCATTGACAGATGATTCCGCACGATCAAATATTATTTTTCCGTTTTCACAGACAAGCCGACCACGGTCAGCCATTATTTCCAATCTGTCGGAGCCCGGGAATTCGCCTGTAGAAGTGATGAACACTCCTGAAAATCCTTCTTTAAATTCGCAGTAAGCTGTAACCTCATCTTCCACTTCAATGTTGTGATATTTTCCGAGTGAGCAATACGCTCTGACTTTCACCGGCATACCGAAATACCACTGGAATAAATCTAACTGATGGGGAGCCTGATTAAGCAAAACTCCTCCTCCTTCGCCTTTCCATGTTGCCCGCCAGGGACTATCGTCGAAATATTTTTGTGTTCGAAACCAATAAGTAACGATCCAATTCACACGATAAATTTTACCAAGTTCTCCACTGTCGATTATTTCTTTTATTTTTCCCCAATAACCGCTTGTGCGCAGTTGAAGCATTGCCGCGAATTTCAATTTCGGATGTTTTTTATGAGCGGCAATCATTATTTCCGCATCGGCTTTATGAACCGCAACCGGTTTTTCACAGAGAACATGCAATCCGGCATTCAAAGCGTCAATTGCTAAAGGGGTGTGCAGATAGTGAGGTGTCGCGATAATAACAGCGTCAACTTCTGCTGAATTCATCAAATCGTTTGTAGAGTAAAAAGCCGTTAAATTATTTTCATCGGAAATTTTATCGGCGAGTTTTTTTTGCTGATCACAGACTGCGGTAAGGCGAATATTTTTTATTTTTTTTATAGTCTGAACGTGTTCAGCGCCTATTTTTCCGAGGCCAACAACACCTATTCTGACTTTTTTCATTAGTTTTACCACGAAAAGACAAATATAATTTCTTGAACTACTAAAGCGCTAAGTTTGCAAAGAAGAAATTAAAAGATTACATTTCATCAACTATTTTCATAAATCGTTTACCGTATTCAATATAATTATTATACTGAATATCAGCTTCGGATTGTACGGACTTATCGTGGAAAACGACTGCCATATGAGGTTCTATTGAAAAGCCTCCGTCATAACCGTTTTTCAACAAATCCGCGATAATTTCTTTCACATAGCCTTTTCCTTCACCGGGAAATGTAAAAACTTCTTTGTCGCCATCCATATAGCCGTCTTTGATATGAACATAAACTATATGCTCTTTAACGGCGTTATAAAATTCCCAGGAGTTTTGTTTTTTGTAAGGCGGTACACCGCGAATGTCATCATGAAACACAGGGTTCCCGGTATCAAAAACTAATTTTAACGCCGGGGAATTTACAGCTTCAAGTGTTCGTAATGTGTGTTCATACGATCCGGCAGCCCAGCCCGAGCAATTTTCCAACACGCAGGTAATTCCGCCGTCCGCCGCTATTTCAGCGATAGTTTTCAGACGTTTAAACGCTTCATCGGCGTAACTTTCGTAGTTATTCAAATCTTTAACCGGAAAGCTCATAATTCTGATAAATTTAATTCCAAGTTTTTGCATTCTTGGTATAGCACGACGTATTTCATCATAACTGTCATCAGGAGGGTCGTCAATTGATTTTGCCCAATTAGCGACTCCGCTGCCGAAGCAATTAAATTCCACATTTGCTTCATCGAGTTTTCCGCAAACTTCTTCAAATTGAGCATCGCTTATGAAAGCGAGATTGCTTCCCATTAAAGCTCTTGTTTCGATATATTTCCAGCCGAGTTTTTTTGTTGCTCTGATTTGGGTATCCAAATCGGCACCCGCTTCATCTGCGAATCCAGTATAGTACATAGTTTTGATAAGTAAAAAATTAAATATTCAATAATCAACAAAAAATAAACAATCACAAAGTAAAGAATTAACTCTTAATTTGATTATTGAAAATTTCTTGTTGAATATTTTTCTGTTAAATTTAAATCACGGATTATTTCACTCCCATAGCTTTTAAATTCTTGAATGATAATTCAACAGAATCCCAAATTCCCCTATGTGGAAGCGGGTCATCCTGTTCAATAGAATACCATCTTATGTTAGTGTCTTCGCAAGCTTTAATAATTGACGGCCAGTCAAGATTCCCCTCACCTATTTCGCACGAAACAGGCTCGCGGTTAATAATGGCAAAATCTTTCAAATGAATAACCGGGATTCTGCCTTCGAGATCATAAATCCATTTTGACGGATTACCTCCACCGCCGGCTGTATGATAAACATCCAGTTCCGCGTAAAGGTTTGGCGCTCTGTTATAAAGTTCTTCGAGGAAAGTTTTATCGGAATATTTAACGAATTCATAATGATGATTATGGAATCCCAGTTTCAGACCTTCGGCTTTAAATTTCGCACCGATTTCATCCATTTCTTTTGCGAAATCAATCATCCCTTCGAAACTCCAGCAATCATCACCCGGATAACCCAGGGCAGTAAATTCGCATTCCCATAATTTCATTTTGGCAACGATTTCATCGAAATCATTCCGCAGACCCGCTAGTCCTTCATGAGTAGCACAGCAATACATTTGATGTTTATCGAGGAGTTGTTTAACTTCCACCGGATCAATTGGACCGATGCAGGAAATTTGAACTGCCTGATAACCGATTTTCTTGAGCCTGGCAAAAGTTTTATCTAAATCTTCAGCTGTTTGGCAATAATCACGTAAATTAAAAAGAGTAACAGCAATTTTAGTGTCAGGAGCTTTCATATAAATTATTTTGTTTTGTTATAAGATGAGGTAATATCATCAACAGGTTTAACTTCTTCGGACTTCTCAAAAGTGGAGTTTGCAATCAATTCATTAAGTAAATTCGCGAATTCACCCGAATCAAGCGGTAATTCCACCGTTTCATCTTTTAGAGCAGAATAAAGAAATGAGTTCGCGAGTTCAACTGAATTAATCCCTTCTTCTCCTCGTGCAACTAATTCAGCACCATTGAGAACCGCGTCAGCGAAATTTTCAATAATATTCTGGTGAGTGCCTCCTTTGCCATCAGTTTCAATTTCGATAGTTTCGGTTTTCGGTCCTCCGAATGCTTTTTCTGTTGTTTTAAGGAATTTGCTGACTGATTCCGTCGTTTTATCAAATTTTATTTTGCCGTCTTCAAATACAAGGCGACCACGATCAGCCATTATTTCCAATCTGTTTGTTCCCGGAGCTTCGCCTGTTGAAGTGATAAACATTCCTGAAAAGCCTTCTTTAAATTCACAGTAAGCAGTAACATCATCTTCAACTTCGATATCATGATATTTCCCGAGTGAGCAATAAGCTCTGACTTTTACCGGCATACCAAACATCCATTGGAATAAATCCAACTGATGAGGCGCCTGGTTGAGCAGGACTCCACCGCCTTCGCCTTTCCACGTTGCTCTCCACGTTCCGCTATTATAATAAGTTTGTGTACGGAACCAATTTGTGATAAGCCAGTTCACACGATAGATTTCACCGAGTTCCCCGCTGTCGATTATTTCTTTAATTTTTTTAAAAAAGCTATCTGTACGAACTTGGAACATGGCCGAAAAAACAAGTTTCGGATGTTTAGCGTGAGCAGCAATCATTTTTTCCGCGTCGGCTTTATGTACCGCAATAGGTTTTTCGCTGATAACGTGCAGCCCCGCTTCAAAAGCATCAATGGTAATAGGCGTATGAAAATAATGAGGCGTTGCGATAAGCACCGCGTCAACCTCGCCGGAATTAATCAAATCATTTGCTGAATAATAAGCGGGAACATTATTTTTTTTTGCGCGTTCATCAGCAAGGTCTTTTTTAATATCGCAAACGGCGGCAAGGCGAATATTTTTTGATTTTTCAACGGTATTGATATGCTCGGTTCCCATAATACCGAGTCCGATAATTCCTAATTTCACTTCTTTCATAATGATAATAAATTGTATTGAAATTAAAGTTTTCAGTTAAAGTATTTATATTGCTAAGAATTATACCATAACATACATTATAAATCTATAACAATTTGAAACTATTTTATACAATATGACGGATTTTCATACAAGGTAAAATATTGCGCGTAATTTACTCCAAGGTACATTTTCGATCCAATGCGCAAAAAAGGAAAACACTAAAAACAGCCATGAAAGAGCGGAATGTTACAACACAGGGCGGCCCCGGCATTCGCGGGGCACAGCGCAATGTAAATAAAGAAACCGGATATTTTCTGTTAGAGCCATTTGCAAATATTAAACGAAAATGATACAATTTCTAAAATTTTAACCCTCTAAAACTTTAGTCTTATGCCTGTTTCCGATTGTTTAAAACATTATGAATATAATCCCATGGTAAATGAAAATGCTGTTGTTAAATCTGAAAATGTCAGATTCTCTATTCTTACTTCCGGTCTCATTAGAATGGAATGGTCGGAAGACGGAAAGTTTGAAGATTTGGCTTCTTTAATTTTTGTGAACCGTAATTTGGCAGTTCCGAGATTTGAGAAAAGAATTACCGACAATCTTCTTGAAATCAGAACCGATAAACTTTCCCTGAAATATAAAACGGGGACAGGAATGTTCACAGAACACAATCTCCAAATCGAGTTTACTCTTAATAACAAAAAAGTAACTTGGAAACCGGGAACCATAGACAATAAGAATCTCGGTGGAACAGCAAGAACATTAGATGAATACAACGGTGACACACACTATCTTACAAAAGAGAAACTCAAACTGGATGATGGTTTGATATCTAAAAACGGCTGGACTGTTATTGATGACACCGGCAAACCTCTCTTCGATAATTCCGATTGGCCGTGGGTTACTCCCCGTTCATGCAGAGCGCATCAGGATTTATATTTTTTCTGTTATGGCCATGATTATAAATCTGTGTTAAAAGATTTCACAAAAGTAGCCGGTAAAATCGCGCTGCCGCCGAGATTTGCTTTTGGAATCTGGTGGTCCCGCTACTGGCAATATACAGATGTTGAATTAAAGGAGCTTGTTGCTGAATTCGAATTATACAAACTGCCGCTCAATGTTTTTGTAGTTGATATGGATTGGCATATAGCCAAAAACCCTGAATTCTATGATGAAAACGGAAATAAAATCCCCGATCAGGCAGGCCAACCGGCCGGCTGGACAGGTTTCACCTGGAACAAGAATTATTTTCCCGACCCTCAAGGTTTTCTGAAATGGATTAAAGAAAAGAATATGGAAGTTTGCCTGAATCTCCATCCCGCTTCAGGCATTCAACCACACGAAGACCAATATGAGGCGATGGCAAAAGCGATGGGGATCGACCCTTCAACGAAGAAATATGTTCCGTTCGACATAGTCCACAAGAAATTCACCGAGAATTTTATGAAGCTGGTACTTCATCCTATGGAAAACGATGGTGTGGATTTTTGGTGGTTGGACTGGCAGCAGTGGAGCACGACAACCATTCCCGGAGTCAATCCGACATTTTATTTAAACTATGTTTTTTACAGTGATATGGAGCGGAGAAACAAAAAGCGACCGATAATTTTTCACCGCTACGGCGGACTGGGAAATCACAGATACCAAATCGGTTTCTCAGGAGATACCATTTCATCTTGGGATTCCCTCGCTTTCCAACCATATTTCACTTCTACCGCGGCAAATGCGGGATATGGCTATTGGAGTCACGACATCGGTGGACATATGCAGGGTGACGGTGATCCCGAGCTTTATACCAGATGGGTTCAGTATGGAGTATTCAGCCCTATATTTAGAACTCACAGTTGCCCTGAGCCGCTGCTTGAGCGTAAGATATGGGAATATCCAACGGAATATTTTCAAATTATGAGCTCTTTTTTTCGTTTAAGACGGGCATTACTGCCTTACATTTATTCTTCAGCTAGAAAATCATACGATTCAGGTGTTTCTATTTGTAAACCTTTATATTATGACTATCCCGAATTAGTTGAAGCTTATGAATTTAAAAATCAATATATGTTCGGAGATGATGTGCTGGTCGCTCCTGTCACCGAGCCAATGGAGGAGAACAGCTTATTTGTTGAAAAGGAAATTTGGCTTCCGGAAGGTGAATGGGTAGAATTGTTTACAGGAACTTTATTGAATGGCGGCAAAGTGATTAAAAGAACATTTGCTTTAGATGAAATGCCGGTTTATGTAAAAGCGGGATCAATAATTCCTATGCAATCCGATGATAAAAAATCTGCGAGAACAGTCCTCAACATTTTCCCCGGTGAATCAGGGAAAGCTCAGATTTATGAGGATGAAGGTAACAATCAGCAATTCAAAACCGGTAATTATACTTTTACCGAAATTTGCCGTAATAAAAATAAAATCACTGTTTATCCTGTAAAAGGCGAGTTTCCCGGAATGCCGAAGAGTCGAAGTTATGAATTGAGATTTCCACTCACTTTACCCCCTGAAAGAATTCGGATTAACGGTAAGGAAATTGACACTTGGAAATATACCGGCAATGAATTAACAACATTTATTTTCACGCCGGAATTCAGAGTTGATGAGAAAGTTGAAATAGAAGTTGAATTCCCGACTTTTGATAGAAAATTAATTTCCGGAAAGAAAAAGCAATTCAGCCGTATGATTAAATTCATGAAATTCCTGGCGAAGAACAGCTGGGACAGCTCTAAATATTCAAATGATATGATTGTTTACGCGGGACAAACGGGTCATAGAATTACTTTAAAGCCCGAAACCGCTGTTCAGGAACTCCGGAACTTTAATGATAATCTTAATGGAGTATTGGAGATGATTAAAAAGGCTTCTGTGGAGAATCCAATATATGTCTCTTATTTGGAATTATGTAAAGGTTAAAATTTGGCACGAATCACATTAATTTACACCAATTTTAAAAAATGAAAATTAAAATATCATCTCTCGATGACAAATCACTTTATCCTCAATTTGAAAATAAATGTTTATTCAAAAAGATTCCCGCTGATAAACCTTACGCTAATAAAAAAATCCCGCCTGAAAAAAGAGCTGAATTATTGGTGAAAGAAATGACTCTAAATGAAAAAGGAGGGATGGTTAGCGGATTATCTGAATTTTACCTGCCGGGAATTAAACGCCTCGGTATGCAGTCCTTTTATATGGCCGATTCAAGCTTGGGCATCCGCTTACTCGACAATACCCCCACGGGATTGAAAAAGACTACCGCTTTCCCCTGTTCACTAACGTTAGCTTCAACTTGGAATCCCAGCCTTTCTTATGAATACGCAAAAGCAATCGGAGAAGAATGTAACGCGGGTAATGTGTCTATTCTTCTCGGTCCCGGAATGAATATTTACAGAATGTCAACCTGTGGTCGGAATTTTGAATATACAGGCGAAGACCCTTTTCTCGCTTCACGCATAATTGAAGAATATGTAAAAGGGTTACAAAGTCGCGGCGTCATGGCTACACTGAAACATTTTGTTGCTAACAACACGGAATTCCACAGACGGCAAAGCAATTCTATCATTAAAGAAAGAGAACTTCACGAAATTTATATGCCCGCTTTTAAAGCCGGAATCGATGCCGGCGCGGCAGCGGTAATGACGGCTTACAATTTAGTAAACGGCGAATGGGCAGGGCAGAGTAAATATGTAATAACCGATCTGCTTCGCGGTGAATTAGGGTTTAAAGGTTTAGTAATGACCGACTGGGTGGCTGTTTATAACCAGGTGAAAGCTATTAATTCCGGCTTGGATCTAATCATGCCCGAGGCGCAAAACATGGCGGAAAATGTCAGATTGGGAAAGGTCAGTGAGAAATCGCTTGACAGAATGGTGATCAATATTCTAACCGCGTGTTTTAAAATGGGATGGTATGACAAAAAGTTTTATGATAAATCATTAATAAAAAAATTCCGTTATCACCAAAAAACCGCCCTTAAAACTAATCACGAAGGAATCGTCCTTCTGCGTAACAAAAATAATTTTCTTCCAATCAGAAAAAAACATATTAATTCAATTTTGCTGATCGGTAACGCTGCCGAAAAAATTGTTTACGGCGGAGGAGCAAGTGTGGTTAAAGGATACAATAATATTACTCTCCTTGACGCGATGAGAAAAGAATTCGGTGATAAGTTAATCTATAAAAAAACAGCTTCCAACAAGGAAATCAAAGCCGCTGACGCAGTTATTGTCGCGTTAAGCTCGTTTCACAAAGAAAGTATAGACACCGATTTTGATTCAAAACCTGAAAACTCAAAAATAGCCGGAAAAGTCGCTAAATTAAATCCTAATAACGTTGTCGTTACTATGTTCGGCTCAGGTCAGCACATGGTTAATTGGGCAAATGAAGTTACCTCTATTTTATACGCCTGGTTCGGCGGACAGTCACAGGGTAAAGCCATTGTCGATATTCTTGTCGGACGCGTTAATCCATCAGGAAAGCTTCCTATTACGATAGAAAAAGAATTCGCTGATTGCCCGTGTGCGGATTACAGGCCTGAAAGGGAGCCGGAATGGGATATTTTCGGTAAATACAAGCACACGTATAAATTGAAATACAAAGAAGGAATTTTTGTCGGCTATAGATGGTATGACACGAAAAGAATTGAACCGTTATACCCATTTGGATTTGGGCTTTCATACACTTCTTTTGAGTATGATAATTTAAAATTATCATCACATAAAATATACAAAAATAAACCGCTGATAGTTGACTTTACTTTGAAAAATACCGGAAAACGCATCGGCGCGGAAATAGCTCAATTGTATGTTCATGATATTGAATCATCGGTCAAGCGGCCGGTGAAAGAATTAAAAGGTTTTGAAAAAGTTTTTCTTAAGCCCGGTGAGACTAAAAAGATATCTTTAAAATTACATTGGAAAGACTTTGCTTTTTGGAACCCTAAAACTAAAGAATGGACAGTTGAACCCGGAAAATTTAAAATAATGATCGGTGCTTCCTCAAGAGAGATAAAACTCAAAGATGAAGTTGAATCCGTTATCCGTAATCCGTAATTGCCATAAATATACAAATTTTAATTTGTGTATATTTACGAGCATCCCGAGACTAAAAGTCAGCAAAAATCGTGCTCGGGACCGTTATCCGCTGTAGCCGCTGCCGCTGGCTGCGGATTAATAGGTCGCTGGGGACAGTGACCCTCCAGTTCGGCTTACTCAATAAATTTCAGAGATGCGAATTCCGGTAACAAGTGAAAATTCTCGTGAGAAAGCTGCGGAGTCATACTCAGTTCCGCGCCTTCTGTTTTGAGATATCTCCCGAAATTATATCTTGCGACGAGGATTTTCCATTTACCTTCAGCATTAAATTTTTCGCCATGAGCTGTTAATTCTTTTATGGGCATAGCCATTTCCGCTGTCCAGCTCACATCTTTATCGCGCCAGTCATTTAAAGTCCCGTTTACTTTTGATGCGACTTTTAGTTCGCTTTGATATTCCATCATACTTGGCAATCCCACTCTTGCGGTACCCGGGATAAAGAAGCAGCTATTTTTGCCGGCTGGAGTAGCATACATTTCCCAATACCAGGTTTTATTTTCCGGAGTTAAGATTACTTCACATATATCACCGAATTTATAATGTTTCAATTGGTTTTCTTTACCTTCAGCGATAACATCCAAATCATTGAAAGTAATTCCAACATAAAAATAATTTGTGTCCCGGGCTAATTTAACTTCACCGGACTGAGCAACAGTTTCTCCGCCTTTTTCGCGGTTAGCCGCTCGATACAATTTATAAGCTTTTGCGTTTTTCCACACGGGTTCATCGAGTATTCCATCAACATTTATTGTTGATTGCGCTTGTTCAACACACATAACATTTGAATTATCATCAGATTTTTTTTTGTCATTATGTGCATTAGCATTAACGGTTGCACAACCGACAAGGCCGACTGTCACCATTAAAATAGCGGTATGGATAATTTTTTGAGATTTAAATTTTTTCATAATACAGTAAGTGATTAATTAAATTAGAATAAATATCCAATATTGAACAATTAAGAATCCATAGCCAAGATTTCTAATCCGCAGCCAGCGGCAGCGGCTACAAACTGCTCACTGCCTACTGCTCACTGCTCACTGC
>QMOL01000031.1 GCA_003648225.1 Chlamydiota bacterium | reverse complement strand
GAAAATACTTGAAACATTAAAAAATGTGCGGAAAGCTCTAAAGTCAGGTGGAAAACTGATTATTGAAAACAGAAACTTAATTTCTGATCTCGATTTTTATGGTAAACCGAATATTGAAATTGTTGATACAGAAACAACTAAGATTACATACACATCGAAAAACAGTTATAACAAAAATTCATCTATATATAATATTGATATAAATGCGGATGTAGAAAAAAACGGCAACAGTTTTTCTTTGTCCCATAGTGAATCTTTACGATTTCTTCCTTCTGAAGAAATGATTAATTTTCTTAGAAAAGCCGGTTTTGATGCAATAAAATATCTGCCTGACTATCAGGAAGAAAAAACTGATGAAAATGAAATAATTTCGTTTGTTTTTATCGCGGAATAAATTTACCACAAATAAAAAGTTTTTTTCACTGTTTGTTTTACTTATATTTAATTTCCTTAATAAGCCATTTCATCATTCCTAAATAGGAATGCGGGTCAGATTCAGGACCAACCGGTCGATTTGAACCACTACCAAAAGGAAAGGCATTAAGATAATAGTGCATATGAGGATTATGCTTTGGAAGACCTGCTTTCCAGAACTTATAAAGCCAGTCCCGCTCGACAAAATCGTAATATCCTTTTGACTGCTTATAAATAAACGGACCATAGTAAAAGATGTATTCTTTACCATGAGCAAGAGTCCATTTGGCTCCTCGCACAAGTTCTTTTGGACATGTCCATCCTGTCTCGAAAGGCCAATGCCGATTAAACTGATGTGATTCATAAGCAACTCCGTCCATTTTCATTATAATTTCGCGTGCCTTCGGATCATCAGAGAAAAACGAAGCGTGAGTGACTAACTGGATTAGCTTGTAGTTGTCGTGTAGAAGAAGCCCTTTTGCATAGGCGTCACGAAAAAGTTTACGCAAATCATCTACATCTTTTTTATAAAGAATACGGCTGTCTTTGGGAAACGGCCCTCGCCTTCCTTTGCCTCTAAGTTCTGCTTCACGGCAAATCAGAATGTGTTCCATTATCATCCCTTTTTTCTCAACGTCCCGAATTTTTTTCACCAGTGGATTTGTCTCAGGGTTTGTATCTATCCAATCACTGTCAGAAGGAAGGTAATGCTCGAAAAACGCCCTTTTTGTCGTGAAACACCCTTTGTAATCCATGAGCACATCTGTATTTTCAGCGACAAAAGGAAATTTACCACTCCATTCATCGTAACTTCCAATACCTGAAAGCCACTTAATTTTTGACTCTTCGACACTGCGTGGAAGAGGTCGAAGTCCTACTAATCCATGTTTTGATTTTGGTTTTGGTTTTACTTCAACTATTTGACAACCATAAAGTCCGATTAACAATACCATCACAACAATTTTTTTATACAACTTTTTTTGTTTTAAAATCATAATATTAAACTTAAAGTTTATATACTAAAAAATATTTCCATTTTATCTTCCCAAAGAGAGTTTACGCAACGTTTCATCAATACTTCCATCCGGAAGCATCCAATCCGGATGAAACTCTCCATTTTCTTCCATTCGATAACGAATACAGTTTTCCCAACCGGCATGGCAATAGTTCTCCGTCCATTTTTTATTTAACACGCCTTTTTCCGTGTAATATTTCATTGGGCAAACCGAATACCATTTACATTCATTAGGTTTCATATTTTAAAATATTTCTCCATTCTGTCAAAAGTTTTTCTTGTGTACATTTTAAACCGAAGCATAAATATGTGAACATTTGTCAAAATCCGTGTCGCTGTTCAAGTCCTCTACTTGAATAGGTTTCACTGTATATTTAAGAAATTTGAGAAAACTGACAAGCTCTTTGACCGACTGATTTAAGTCTTTTAGGTAATCACGATGTATTTCACAAAAAATAGCGGGAGTCTGCTCTTCCAACAAAGCTTGGGCTTCCCGCAAAACCAGCAATTCGCACCCTTCGCAATCGAGATTGATAAAATCTATTTTCGCGATGCGATGCGCCTCCACAAATTGTGTCAAAGTGATTGCCTGTACTCGGATTATTTCAGCTTCCTCAACACTGGTTAATCCGCTTCCTTCACCGTGTTTGTAGAATGTAACAGTACCGCTTTGGTTATTCAGCGCTTGATTATAGGCACTGATATTCTCAATTTTATTTCGGGAAATGTTTTTTTGAAGAAACTCATAATACTCAGATACCGGCTCAAAAGCATTAACGCATCCCTTTTTCCCCACCGTTTTAGCGATTGCAATGGTTGTAACTCCGCGATTCGCACCGCCATCAATAACGGTCATACCGGGACGCAGAGTAGATTCTAGAAAAACTACTTCGCCGTAATGGTGAGCACTCTCACGTAATTCGCGGCGAAATTCTTTGTTAAAGGTAAATTCAGTCATGTCAATTACGAAATAATATTCGTTCTATATTTTATTTGATTTGATAAAAAACGCCTCTTTCCTGTTGTACTGTTTTAATTTTTTCTTCCGATTCTAAAACATCAAGATATTTATTGATTTCATTGATATGCAAACCTAATATCTTTGTTAAATCATCAAGCGTACAAGGCCTTCGTGCAATAGTTTCTATAATAGCTGTTTCTATATCACTTCTGAATGATTGTATATTTCGTCTTTCCTGAGAGGAACTAATTATTTGAATATTATTTAATTGCCAATATTCAGACACCCGTTGCAATTCTTGTTTTGTTGCTCCTCTTAAATTAGAAATGGTTCCGGGACGGTCCAAAGTATTTAATTGAATGGAATCAGGTTTTATTTTCAAAATGATTTTTTTGAGTTCTGCTAATTCATTTTCAGTATCATTATAACCGGGCAGAATGAATATTTCGAGCCAGATCCGGCCTTTAAATTCTTTTCTAAAATCAATTAAACCTTTAATATATTTATCAATACTTAAATCTTTAGCCGGTCGATTTATTTTTTTGAAAACACCCTCTGTTGCAGCGTCAAGAGAAGGAAGAACAACATCAGCATTTAGAATTGCTTTTCTAACATTTTTATCGTAAAAAAGGGTCCCATTTGTTAAAACAGCAACAGGTATATTGGGTTTGTTTTGTTTGATGAATTGTAATACTTCACCTATAAAAATATTCAAAGTCGGCTCTCCTGAACCTGAAAAGGTAATATAATCAGGATCAGGATTATTATTGAAATAATGAGTTAATTCCTCTTTAATTTTATCAAATTTAATATACTCTTTTCTGTCAAGGGTCAATTTTGTGGTTTTGCCTACTTCACAATAAACACAATTGAGAGAACATACTTTTTTGGGAACTAAATCAACGCCTAATGACATTCCCAATCTTCTTGAAGGAACAGGTCCAAATAAATATTTATACATTTTATCTTTCCTTATATTTAATTATATTTTTTCCTTAACGCTTCATTGCCCAATGTAGGTTTAATTAATTCCTGCCATTCCTTAGTCTGCCATGTTTTAAGATTTTCATGGGTAGTAAAATACTTTTGTGGAATGGGATGGGTTCCAACAATAACTTTTCTTTTGTATTTGTCTTCTATAAATTTCTTAAAATAATAAATGTAAGAACAGGGTGGATACCCGACAACAAATCCTGTTGCAAAATGGATGGCTTCCGCTCCGTTTTTAATCATCTCTTCAGGTGTATATTCAACATTTCCGCCCGGGCACCCCCCGCAACTGGTATATCCGACTATTTCTAAAGGTTCGGCTTTGCTGTAAATATCAAAAGCACCTTCTCGATTTTGCATGGCTCTAAAACATTTTCCACCTGCACAATTCTTATATCTGTCACAAATTATTATTCCTATTTTCACGTAATTAATCTCCCATATTAAATTTTACATAACGTATGTGTATATCTATTTCAAATTGATTTCTTTTTTGATCTCAAGGGTCGTGCCCTTGTCCGTTACTTCAAAAAGGTGCAAACGTTCTTTTCCGCTGGTGTTTGGCTGGTGAAGAGCCAGCATGATACGTCCATCAAAAGATTGGAAGATCATACCGTGCCCACCGTTCTTTTTGTAAATGGGCTTTGGGTTTATCCATGGCCCGCTGATCTTTCCTGACTTTGACTCGGTCAGCATGATGCAGTATCCGCTACCGGAAATAAAGGTAGACCAAATCATAAAAAGTTTACCGCTCGTTGCGCTGCGATAAAGAAAACACCCGTCAGTAACCTTTCCGGTTTGGGGACCGGTGAGAGACCCGGGCGCATCGGAAGCCTTGAACAACATTTTCGGATTGCCGACTGTACCGGATAAATCGTCTTTGAGTTGAACAACATCCATCGTGCCGTCAATCAGCTGAACCCATTCGTGACAAAACACCATGTACGGAATCCCGTCATCAACAAAAAGTGTGCCGTCCAGCGCCATCCAGTTCTTGGGTGTGTGTGAAGTGTTCTTGAGTGGTTTGAAGGGACCCGTAGGAGCATCCGCACGGTAAATGCATGTTCCACGCTCGTACATGGGAGGCCACTTGCCCCTTTCAACAGGCTTCTTCTCCGGTAAAATCCTATCGTAGGTAAATGTAACAAATAGGTAGTACACACCATTAAAGGCGTGAACTTCGGGAGCCCAAACCATCTTAACATCCGTTCCAGCCGGTAAGGACATAACTGTCTGTGGAATGCTCCAATGAATCAGATCCTTGCTGGCATACGCCTCCACACCCATGACTTCGCTGCTCTTGCGGTTGGACGATTGAGCATACAGGTAATATGTCTTCGTCTTCATATCCGGATAGATAAACGGATCTCTCACTCTTATATCTTTCGTCTTCAACAACTCATCTCCAGCCACTGGCAAGTTAAAATAGGTTGTGCACAAAAGCACTATAATAACTTTATTAAGTATGTTTCTCATCCACTTCTCTCCCGGCATAAAGGTGCACGTACCCATTAACATCTCCTGCACTCCGGCTTATTATGTTTTAATTATTGTTTGATTTAAGCCTTAAATCAATGTTGATCTAAAGGCAATAGTTTCATCTTCATTCCTTTAACACAATGTTGACTAACTTGGCAGATTTGCCCGATAGGTCAGTCATCTTGAGATTAACATTTTCCAAATCCGGAACTTCTTGCAGCCTGACTTTTGGAGACCGGCAACCGGAAACAATCCCAAATAATAAGATAAGTAAACCCGTAATAGAGACAATAAGAATTCTTTTATGTTGTAAATTAACGTTCATTCTTTGGCACATCTTCCTTTCTACGCAAACAGTCATTATTTTTAATAATGAAGAACAATTAGTTTAACCGCCCCGAAGGGCTGGCCAATTCAAAACGTAAGCCCGTGCACGACACGGTGTGTACTTGTTTTTATATATTGTACAAAATTACTGTAATAATTATATCTTTTATATTAATACTTGTCAAATATGTTGTTCTTTTGTTTATAATGAGACGGGTAGAAAACTTCTTTAATCAATTTTTCCACAATGATAAAATAAACTTTTCTCCGAAGAAAAGTTGGAATCCGGAGCTTATCTTCCACTATCAACATTTGAGGCGCATTTATTCCAACTAAGCATACAATTGAGAATATGGAGAAATTATTAAAGGGCGAAAATGGGAAAGTGGTAATCCAATCATTTCAGTCGTTAAACCTTATTAAATTGCTTCTTGATATAATTAAATAATATTGATATAATTTTAATATTCTTGCGATTTAATCACAGAATTTAGATTTTGGCCCGTTCGTCTAGTGGACCAGGACACATGGTTCTCATCCATGAAACAGGGGTTCGATTCCCCTACGGGCTACCAAATTTCATTGTAATTTTAAATCTATTTGACAGTTAAGTTCAAAAACAGTATAATATACCAGATTGATATTAAGACTAATTAACATAATGCTTGTAACCCCTAATAATTTTCAGGAGATAAACGCATGAAAAAATTTATTCTCGCAACTCTTATTGTATGCCTTAGCACAACTACTCTTCTCGCCGCGCAAGAAGCAAAACAAGACAAAACTCAAAAATGGCTTGATAATATGGCCTATAATTTTGGCCGCGGTGTTGTTAATTGCCTTACTTGTTGGAGTGAAGTTCCAAGAAATTTAATCTATGAAAATGTTCGTAACCCTTTCTTTGGATCAATTACCGGGGCTAGCGATGGCGCTTTTCTTTGCGCCGCACGCGCATTCGGCGGAGCAACCGACATAATGTCTTTTGGACTCACAGGACCGGGAATTTATGGTGAATCCTTCCCCGAATATGTTTGGCAATCAAAATGGATTGCTGATGACGCTCTCGTCCTTCAGGAAATTAACAAAAATACCAATAAAGATGCTGAAGTTAAAGATACTGCAGAAGAAACAGTTGAAAGTAAATAAGTTTATTACTTAATTAACTTTAGATTGAATTCATTAAAGGCGTAACTTTTGTTACGCCTTTTTTATTGATAACATTTGTTGTTTATGTTATAATAACGTAGTTAAATACAGATAAATATAGATACTTATACCAATACCTATGAAATATCTTCTTTCTATTATCTTTCTCTTGACCGCTTATGCCTCGGCAAATCCGAACTTTATCTGGACAAAAAATATTGCCGCAAGCAATTTAATCCCTAATTCCGGGATTATGCCTTCTATGAAAATTGATAATAACGGGAAAATTGTTGTCGGCTATCTTTCAACCCGCTCCCCCGGCAACAGTTATGAATTAATATGCGCTAAAGAGACCGGAAACGGCGGACCGTTTCTTGCTCATAAAATCACTCCGTTCAATCGCGGGGAATTTGTTTCTTTAACTTTTAATGGAAATAAAGCTGTTGCTGCGGCAAACAAACCCACAGGCGGAATTGCGTTTTATTGTCAGGGCGGTAATCCTGTTTCCTATAAAATAAAAAATAATGTTTTAAATAATGTCGATAATCGTATCTTTAGCTCATTTATGGAAAGACCAAGCTGGCATGGTGAAATAGGTATCGAAGCCGGCACAATCAATGGCACACACAAACTTCAACCTAAATTAGTTGAAAAGCTTCGCGAACTGCACGCACCCGTTTTGCGCTTTCCGGGTGGAACAGATATTGATTTTATTAATTGGGAAGATATGATCAGCAACGTACCCGGACGCACAAATTCTTTAGGACAACCGTTGCCCAGGCCGGTAACAATTGGTCATCTCGGCGGCCAAGTTTCAAATTTCTTCGGATATGATGAATTTTATGATTTAACAACAAATATTGACTGCCAGGCAATTATTCCCGTGAATTTCCGCGATGCCGTTAAAGGTGTGAAATCACTTTCCGATGCCGCTTTGCATGCCGCTTCGCTCGTTGCGTATTGCAACGCGGAACAAGGCGCTGCTTTGCCGTCCGGAATGCTCGATTGGCCGGCTGTCCGCGCGACAAACGGTCATATAGCTCCCTTCGGCATTAAATATTTTCAGATTGGTAATGAAACATGGTTTTATGATGAAGGAATTTCAGCAATTTCTTACGCTAATTATGTTAGAGCTTATGTGAATAAAATGAGAGAAGTTGACCCGAATGTTCAAATTCTTGTTGACGCCATTTCACCGGAACAAGTCGCTGATGTAATTAATAGAATAGGCACTAACGGCCTTTATATTGTCCAACACGATTATATGCCGTGGCAAATCAATAACAACAATACTGAAAAAAACGGCGCGGCTTGGTCAGTCGATAAACTCTCTATGGAAGATATATGGTACGCCTGGGTGGGTGTCCCAAATACTTTTAACTCCTACGGCGAATCTGTTATCGGCGGGATGGCTATCGAACAGGGCAGAATTCAACATGTGCCTGTTGCGATTACAGAATGGAATTGGAATGGCTGGTGGGACGAGCCCGGTAACTGGTTTTATTCAATTGTCGCGCAAGGACTTGGCGATGCCGGATATCTTCACGCGTATATTCGTGCCGGTGATGTTGTTTCAATAGCTTGCCAATCAATGACGGTAGGGAAAAATTGGTCAATTGATTCTATTCGTGTAAGCGACACAGGAAAATTCGACCCGTTTTTTCTGCCGAATGGGATGGTAACAATGTTTTATTCAAAATATCACGGAAATTCATTGCTCGATATTGAAAGAAAAAATGTTGCAACTTATAAACAACCGTTCAAAATGCACGACATTTTTCCTAAAGATAAAGTTGCCATTATTGACGCGCTTGCCACGGAAAATTCATCTAATCTTTTCTTTCACGCTATAAACAGGCATTTTACTAAAGATATTCCTATTACAATTGATCTTTCAAATTTTTCAGGGATAACCGGCAGTGCAACTCATCATAAACTGCAGTTTTACGGTTATGGATGGTACGAAAATTCCGGTCCGGAACTTGGTTACTTTACTGATAGCCAGATAATAATTTCTAATAATAAAATTACAGTTACTTTACCAAGAAGGTCTGTATCAATAATCGAGTTCACTAAATAAATATATGCCGGATAAATTACTTTTATTCCTTTTTTTACTTATATCCTGCTCAGCCAATGCCGCGGAAACTGTCGCTTA
Source organism: Chlamydiota bacterium (assembly GCA_003648225.1). GTDB lineage: Bacteria > Auribacterota > UBA3054 > UBA3054 > B51-G9 > B51-G9. The sequence goes on along the minus strand of QMOL01000031.1, from coordinate 7,403 downwards.
CTGGCGCTTCGAAGAAGGCACAAACGGATGGGTTAATAATCATTATCAAACTGGCTGGTATTATGATTCGTCAGGCAACGGTAATCATTTGCAGACTTACAACGCCGGCTCTTCTCCTTTATATACAAACGAAATACCGTTTAGTCTCGTTCCGTCAACCGGAACCGCTAATGAATTGGCTTTAAAATTTACCCCTAACAATGATTTGTACTCATCGGGCGTAAATATTAACTCTCATGATTTCAGCACCGGATGGACTATTGAAGCAATGGTTAAATTTAATGACACAAATAGTTATCAGACTTTTGTTGGAAAAGACGGACATCCACGTGACAGTATGGCTGAAAACCCCTGGTTTTCTATTTTTGCTTTGAAGCATCTCAGACATAACGGGAAACTTGAACTTGAATTTGTTGACGGAAATAAAAACCTTCATTTAATTCGAAGCTCTATTATTATATCACCAGGTGTTTGGTATTTCGTTGCTGCTGTCTGTGATGGAAATACAGCCGAATTTTACATTAAACGCCCGGGAGAAAGTTACGAACTGCAAGGACGGGAAACAGGCATATCAGGCGGCGCGCTCTTTAATGAAAATAAAGCTTGGACAGTAGGGCGCGGTCAATGGAACGGATATAATGCCGACTGGGTTACTGCATACATCGATGAAGTGAAAATTTCCGATGGCGCAATAAGTTTAACCAACTTCCTTGGTTATGACATTCAGTGTGATTCCCAAATATGGTCAACCGAACAAATTATAACCAATAATCTTGCTCACGCGCGCGTTGATGCTGAATTCTCTTCCGGAAGAGCAAATATTATGACAAGAGCCGAGGGTGAAAATCAACCGGTTTATTTTTTTCGTCAGAATAGCGCCGGGGATTTCATACTACATAATATCGGTAACTCTTATAATCCAAATAATGGCGATAAATCGTTCGCAATGAAAGTCGGAAACGATGATAAACTCCGAATAGTAATCGCCGGACCGGGCGGTTCACCGGAAAAAGATCATGTACTTTTTGGAGAGGAAACATTCCCGGGCTCGTCCGTCTTCTCCTGGGAAGAAGTCGTCTCTTCAAATCACTGGCCAAATCAAATAGGTTTTTGTCTCGATCATAACAACAAAGCATATATAGTTTTAAAACATCAGCCTACAAGCCAATGCGCGGTTTTCGATAATACTTCCGGTAATTGGCAGGTTAATTATTTTTCTACTATCGATCCTAATTATCCACGAGCAACAGTCGCAATTGATGCCGCTAATAACGCCTGGATAATTTTTAACGGGCGACACAATTTTACAAATTATGTTGAAATGTGGTCTAACATCGGCGGAACATGGACATTAATAGATTATCTTACCAACTCTCCGGACGTAAATCATGCCGGAAGTTATTTTATACAATCAGTTGCCGGATTTGAATTTAAGCCTGACGGAACAGCCGTTTTAGCAATGAAACCCGACTGGTGGTCAAGTGATTTAGAGATATGGCGCGGAAAAATGATTCCCGAGCCGATCTTATCAATATTTATATTTTTTATATCTTTTAAACTTCTCAAAATGCAACCTGAATCGACTTTATTTGTATAATCATTGCACAAGCCTTTGTCCAAACGTGCATATTTTGCACATTTTCATACAATATAGTGCTCTTATGTCACTTTAGCAATTTTTGGCACACACCTTGCTATACTAAAGTACAAATTTGATCTTTATAGACTTTATAGAAATGGGATACGACCTGTACCTCCGACAGATGCGACACACACAGCAAGCCACTTGTGGTTTGCGAAAAACCCTCCTACCCTTACTGCCCTCATTGGTCTGCCCATTTCTATTTTTTTGCGCCGGTTTTTTACCGGCGCTTTTTTTTGCCTTTTTGGTATAATAATTAATACTAACAAAAAAACTTAGTGCTCTTAGAGTTTTAACAGTAAAAAATAATAACAGTTAAACCATAAAGCACACGAAATACACAAAAAAACTCAATGTTTCCGGAAAAATATATCGTATATGAAAAAAATCACCGATAAAAGATTGGACAAAATGAACAGCGTGCTCGATCAACGCTTAAGCAATTTGACTATTATTCTTGATAATATTTATGACAGGCATAATATTTCCGCAATACTGCGTTCATGCGAAGCTTTCGGAATTCAAGACATTCATATAATTGAAACTACAGAAAAATTTGTGGTTAACAGAGAAATCTCTCACCAATGCGAAAAATGGCTGAATATCCATATCTGGAAAAATTTCAATGATTGCGCGCATTTCTTAAAACAAAAAGGATTTGATATTTATTCCACTTGCTTCACAAAAGATGCCCTCTCTATAAATGAAATTCCTGTTAATTCCCCTATCGCTATCGTTGTGGGAAACGAACACCGAGGCGTTCAAAACGAAATTACTGATTTATGTGACGGAAAAGTTATTATCCCTATGTTCGGCTTCGTCCAAAGTCTTAATGTTTCGGTTGCTTCAGCCATCACTCTGGCAACTCTGTCCTTTAAATTGAGAAATAATGCTGATGATTCAACTTTTATTACCAATAAATACAAAAATGAACTTCGCGCCAAGTGGTTAAATGAACATAACAAAAAATAAATTACTACAAATTATTGTGTTGCTTTGGCTATTCGCTTACCAGGCGCAATCGACAATTATTTCAAATTCAACAGATAATCTCTCTTTAAAAGTAGATGATATTTCTTTGAACTTGTTAACTCTCACCTTTTTGGCGCATAACTTTTCTATTCTCGAGAAGGCGCCCGTTCGGCGTCAGGTTCTTAACGTTGAAAAAATCAAAATTTCTCTTGAACTTGCCCGGACGATATTACTGATGAGATTTCAACTTGACTGTTTTTACATGGAGAATATATTTATTTCAATTTTAGAAGATGATGATGGAAATATTTTCCTGTTCAACAAAAACATCAAACAAAAAGAAATAGACGAGCTCTTCGGAACTGAAACAAATAAACAGGCAAAAAGCGAAACTAAAATTGATCTGTCAATCCCGAAAATGGAAATCAAGAATCTTAATATAACCTGTCTTGACCATAACAGAAAAACATTTCTATGGTCAATCAACAACCTTAATTTATATATTTATGATTTCCTTTCTCCGCCAAATAAAAATAAAGATATATGGAGCATTTTTATATCCGCAAACTTTAATAATAAAACAAATAGCTCATTTCGCTTTTCGGCAAAATGCAGAACTATTCCTGATAACACATTTCTAAAATTGAATATTGCCGCGAGTGACATTGACTGGAAAACTTTGGATATGATTGTTAATTCGGGTAAAAACACCGGCAGCAATCCTAAAGTTAAACACGCGGCAAAAAAACACACAAACTTTCAAGGCGAAGATTCATCACCTTTTACTATTATTTTCAATAGCTTTTCAAATGAAATCAATCGAATAAGTGATGCATTCAGCCAAAAAATATCCAATGCTAAAACCAATCATAATGTAACTAATTTTTTTAATAACACGAACATTTCCAATTTAGTTTTTAGTTTCAACTGGGATATGACCGTTTCAAATCACGTCTTTAAAGAAGGAAATATTAATTTGAAAATGTATGATGAAAAAACAAATTCCCCTCCCCTAATTTACAAATACCAAATTACAAATTCAAAAAATTTGCTCGTAGAATAAATTCTTTGACATTTGAAACTTACGAAAAAATTTGTCAATCCTCTTTACCAAAAAAAGTGAATTACCGATTACCGATCCTTTTCACCAAAAACTTCCGCGGTGAAAACATATAGTTCGCCGTTTTTATACGCGTCCATATCAAGCCCCGCTTTTAAACCGAGATGTTTAAGGAAAGTTTCTCTGTCCCAACCTTGTTCGGTGGCAACTTGCGGCAGAAAAACACCCTGATGCCATCCTTTTTTTAAAATTACACCGTGCTTTCCCGCAATCACTTCATCCGGAGAAGCAATTTTTCTTAAAGGACTCATAACGGAAACTTCAATATCAATATCCTTTAATTCCGAAGGCTGCACAGGTGGAAATCTCGGATCTTCTGTCGAAGCGTTACACGCGTTTTCACGAACTGTTTCCGCAAGCGGAGCAATCCCTTCAATATAGCCGATACATCCTCTCAGCTGCCCTTTCTCGTGTAACGTAACAAACGCTCCTGCTTTTTCTTTCAGTCGAGGAGTAAGATTGTATTTACTTAAGTCCGGTTTCCCTTTACCTTCAACATGCATTGTTAAAGTATCGCGAGCGATCTTCAATAAAGTCGTTTTTTCTTCTTTGGTAAGAGGCGGCATATCTTTATTACTTTCGCTGGAAGCTTTTTTTTCTATTTTAATATGAGAATAAAATTCCGCAGCAACGTAGGAAACACTGTGCCGATAATCATTTTCCATATCACCCGATTTGTAATAATATAATTTCTCACCTGTCGCGTGTTCGGGAAGCGCAGCGATAAGAATTGCGAAAGCCCATCTGCCGCAGCAAGTTATGCCTGTTTTCTCCACATAATCAAAAATTCCACTGGTGTTTTTGGCGAGAATTAAATCGAGAAAACCCATGTCAAGTGTCGTGATACTCTCTGCCACATTACTTTTAAAAGGCATATAACCGAATGAGGCGCCGTAATGTGTGAAATCACCACTGCCGACAATTAAATCATCAGGACCGGTTTTTTCCGCAATTAATTTCCCTATAGCTTCGGCATCGGTTAGATTAATATCTCCGACAATCATCGGAACAATTGTAAAGTTTGATAAAACACTCTGTAAAAACGGAAGCTGGATTTCTAAAGAATGTTCACGAGTATGCGCTTGCGGAACATTTCCGATCAATGGACTCTTTTGCAAATCCAATACCGTTTTTTTATCAAGAGGTACTAAGCCAAGTGGTGTTTCATAAGCATCGACATCGGCTATTGAAACACCTCTAAAGGCAACATAATGTGAAGGCGCGAGAATAAAAATTCGCTTAATTTTCTTCCCTTCTAACTGTTTATAACTCCATGCCGCGCACCTTCCGGAATACGCGTAACCGGCGTGTGGAACGATAATCGCCTCAACGCGCCGGTTTTCCGAAATGTTTTTTGCCTTAGCGAGGTAACCTTCAAGCTCTCTTGTTAAAGCTGATTTATTTGCTGTGTACCAACTTCCCGCGATAACAGAATGACGGATTTTCAATGATTTATTCATTTTTTTCTCTCCCTGGCAGGCGGAACAAAGCAGAGCAATAAAACATCCTGCCACAATGGTTAGATTTGAAGTGTTCATAATAAAAAAGGTTGAAGCCTGCCCCGCCATTAGCGAAGGTTAAAGCTTGCCTCGCCGTTAGCGGGGGTTAAAGACCTAAAGTTTAAATTAAATATCCAATTTCGAATAATCAATTTCCAATTTCTAATTTCCAGCCATAATATATTATACCACTTGACAATTAAAAATGGAAATGGTATAATTTCCAAACATTAAATTAGAGAATTTAAATAAATTTATTGCAATTAATATAATTAATAATTAAACACAAAACCTTGGGTGGAGATATGCGAAAACTTATGATACTTCTTTCACTCATAGCTGTAGTTGCTACTATGACTATGATGTCCGGTTGTGCGAGCACAGGAAAACACGTAAAAGACACAATTGATAATGTGCACGAATATGCTCTTTTCGGCGATGAATATTCTCGCTGGTAATTTATATTTAGAGCAAATTAAATTATTATTAAAGCTCACCGCTCGCGCGTAGTGGTGGGCTTTCTTATTTTTATGAAGCTTCTACGTTTAGTAATTATTTCCTCTATCTTTATTGCGATTTCATTAAACGCAAAATCAAAATATCCGATAGGTGAAAAACTCGAGTTTAAAGCTTATGCTTTGGGTTTTATCCCCATAGGTAAAGTCTGGATGGATGTCGGTACCGGCTCCTTCAATAATATCCCCACATATCAGTTCCACGCGCGTTGCTATGGCGATTACAAAGTTTATCTCGCGGATGTGCGTGTTTCTTCAGACCTTTCAAAAAAAACCGATAAATCACTCTTTCATTCAATAGAACAATTTGGTACCGAAAGGCGGGGGCGACATCTTTATTTCGACTGGGCAAGTGATAAACTTCATTATGTTCGTCTCGAAAAAGACGGGAAATATCGCTTGAGAAGAACTGTTCCTATCACACCGGATGTGTGGGATATTTTCGGTTGCGCTTTTCGTACACGACGCCTTTTAAAAACCGAACTCGGCGCTTATACAGACGTCAAACTTATAGAAAAAACCAAAATATATCACTTGAGATTTACTGTTGTTGAACGCCGACCGTTTGAAGTTAAGGGAGTTGGGATTTTTGATGCTGCCCGCATTAAAATGTCGGCGTTAAACCTTAAACCCAAAGAAATTTTTAAAGGATTGCTTAATTTAGATAAAGATGTTACATTATGGATTGATGTATCAACAAAAACACCTTTGTTTATCAGCACAAAAGTGCCATTCGGCTTCTTTAAACCAACTATCAAAGTTGTAATGAAAAAATGGGATACTGTGCCGGGATTTGAGCCAACATTTCTGCCACATTCGGCACTTCATAAAAAATGACTCGGAAAACATACGAGACTGTTTTTCTCGCTTGCCTGATAAGCATTATTTGTGCGCTTGCACTATACCGATATAATAACAGAACATCAGGCTTTAGTGAGTATCTGTCAATCCCAATGACCGGTAATGTTAATTGTGTTGAACTGAATGCCCCGCCGGATTCATTGTTAAATATTAATTCTGCTTCTTTTGCTGAACTTGATTCATTACCCGGTATTTCATCAAATATCGCCGCTTCCATAATTATTTATCGCAAAAAACACCGGTTTAAAAATACAGCCGAACTCGCTTTCATTAACGGTATCGGTGAAAAAAAATTAGCAACTTTATTAGACTATATTAAATGTAAGTAGAGTATGAAAGCACAAAGAACAAATTAAATAATCAATACGCCACGGGCGCACTATTAAAAGCAGAAATGTTCAATTTTCAAGTAAAGAACATCGAACAAAGAACATGAATACCATAAATATAAATCTCGCAGAACGATCATATCCAATCCATCTCTCAACCGATTTTTCCGCCCTCGATGAAAAAATTAAACCTTTCACAAATGGAAAAAAATGCTGCATTGTGAGTAATCCAACCGTATGGCCCCTATACGGTAAAGAAATCGAATCGGCTGTGAAAAAATCCGGCGCGGACGTTTGTCACGCTCTTATTCCGGATGGCGAAAAATACAAAAATCTTACCGAACTTGAAAAACTGCTGGATAATCTCGTTGAACAAAAACTCGACCGGTCAAGTTTAATGATTGCACTTGGCGGCGGAATTGTCGGCGATGTAACCGGATTTGCCGCCGCCTCTTTTATGCGGGG
>QMOL01000030.1 GCA_003648225.1 Chlamydiota bacterium | reverse complement strand
GGAATGCCTGTTATGGAAGGCAAAGCGATTTTATTCAAAGAATTTGGTGATGTTGACGCATTCCCGATTTGTCTATCGACAAAAAATGTTGATGAAATCGTTGAAACGGTTTGTAATATTGCTCCGACATTCGGCGGAATTAATCTCGAAGATATCAGCGCGCCACGCTGCTTGAAATCGAAGAACGACTAATCGAAAAATTGGATATTCCCGTCTTTCATGACGACCAGCACGGAACCGCAATCGTTGTCCTTGCCGCTCTTATTAACGCGAACAAAATTACCTGTAGAAAATTCGAAGACTTGAAAATCGTAATGAATGGCGCCGGTTCAGCCGGAATAGCAATCACAAAACTTCTTCAGCTTGCCGGCGCGAAAAATGTTATTCTTGTTGACAGCAAGGGGATAGTTTCAAAATCCCGCGATAATCTCAATGATATGAAAATCAAAATGCTTGTGTCAACTAATCCGGAAAATTTGAGCGGCGGGTTGGCTGACGCGGTTCGTGACGCCGACATTTTTATCGGAGTTTCAAAAGCTGGACTCCTTTCCCGGGAAATGGTTGAATCAATGGCAAAAGACCCGATTATTCTCGCTATGGCAAATCCCGTTCCGGAAATCATGCCCGAGGAAGCTAAAGCTGCCGGTGCACGAATTGTCGGAACAGGCCGCTCGGATTTTCCTAATCAGGTGAATAATGTTCTCGGATTTCCGGGAATTTTCCGCGGCGCTCTTGATGTTCGCGCACGAAGAATTGACGATTCAATGAAAATCGCTGCCGCAGAAGCCTTGGCAAGATGTGTGACAGATGATGAACTTTGCGAAGAATTTATTATTCCAAATCCGTTGGATAAATCTGTGGGGGAAAAAGTGGCTGCGGCGGTCGCAAATGCAGCGGTAAAAGCGGGGTTGGCGAGAGTGTAAGCCGAAATCCTAATTTAACAGAAAAATATTAAATTTTATAATTCATCAATACTCATACGGTGACCATAAGCCCCAGTCCATTGCGCCCGTGCTGTCAACTTCTTCATTTTCGGCCATTAATTCATCTCTTGCGTTTTCGGCATTTTCCTCACTGACCTGTTTTTGATGTTTGAGTTTTTTGTATTTATTATATGCTTTTACATTTCCGATGTAGAGACATTTCTCGTATGAATTCGCGTATATATAATATATCTTACCATCTTTTTCATACCGAACAATTTTTTCCTGAGTTAATGATTTTAAATGAGCAAGCTTTTCAGGTGTATTCGCCGGTTTAATGGTAAAACCTGCCGCGGAGAGCATTTGTTCTGTGCTTTCGGCGGATTTTTCTTTTAATGCCGCGCATCCGGCAATAAAAAATCCGAGACAAATAATAATAATTGAATAATATAGTTTAGTTTTCATAATTCATAATGATAAATGATAAATGATAAATGATAAATGATAAATGATATACCTCCCATAATTCCCATAACTCCCATTAATTAAAATTAATACCACATCCACGGTACCCACATATTACCCGCATCCCAATCGAAAGTTTCTACAAAATTCTTAACTTTGTCATTAAATATTTCTGCTTTAAAAGTGCGCCCGTGGCGTATTGAATATTGATTATTTTGCGTGCCCGCAATATCTCCTTTTATCCACCGGCTTCTTATTCCGACTTACTGAGGATCATTTCTTTTCTGATATTATTTATGACATTTTTTCTGTCAATTATTCCTACAAATTTTCCTCCTTTATCAACAACGGCAATGTTCTCAGCTTGTATCTGATTCATTTTGTCTAAAACATCTGAAAGAGGGGCAGTATTCAATACCGTCTCGAAATCAAGGTTCATAAGATCACCGGCGAGCACCCATTCCCAGGTTGTTTGGTCGATTAAAACATCTTTAAGATCGTTTAATGAAATAATCCCTACTAATTTCCCCGGTTTATCTGTTAATGGAATAAAAGTTCTTTCACTCTGTGCCAAAACATTAAAAAGTTCTTTCAATGTTGTTTCGGGTGAAATCACGGAAACATCTTTAACAATTTTATCCCCGGCATTATATTTCTCAATAATATCTTGCTCGGTAACATTTTTGTGCGTTTCTTTAGCAAGTGTAACAGCAAGTTTTACTAAACTGGGACCTACGATTTGAATAAGAAATGTAGTCGTCGCAATAGTGAAAATAACCATATCACCTACAGATAAACCATCGGAAATAGTAATCCCTTTAAGTTTGTATCCCGCCATAATGGAGAGACCTATTGTGACTCCGCCCTGTGCAGCGAGGCCCAATCCGGTATATTTTCTAACGTTATCGCTTGCCTTGCTTATTTTAGCTCCATAATACGCTCCGGTCATTTTGCCGAGAGTTCGTATTAAGACATAGGAAATAATAATTCCCCACAACCATAATGGCATCTGATTAAGCTGAATCCGCGCGCCGATCAGCACGAAGAAGAAAACGTAAATGGGAATAGATAATTCCTTAATATATTTAAACAGTTCGCGACAACGTTTTGGAACAGTATTCGCGATGGTTAATCCCATTGCCATTGCGACGAGAACAACATCCAAATCGAAATAAATACCGATACCCATACAGAGGAGTAAAGTAGCAATAGCCGACGCGATATTTTGATCATAAAGTTTACTTTTTTGCAGCACAAATGAAACAATAAAGCCGCCTGACGCGCCAAGAAGCAGAGCGCTTATTAATTCTTTTCCAACGGAAAAAAGTTCTTTGTAAATATTAACGTCTTCGCCGCCTGTGAGAATTTGAGATAATCCCGTTGCCAACGCGTAAAGAAACATTGCCAAAGCATCGTCAAGTGCGACAATGGCGATAAGAGTTGTTGTAAGCACCCCTGCGGTTCGATATTCCCAGAGCACACTTATGGTTGTCGCGGGGTCTGTGGCAGAACTGATCGCACCGATAACTACTCCGGCAGCGAGGCTTATAGCCATCGAATGGGTTACAAAATATAAAATCGTGGTGGTTGCCGCGGAAACAAGAAAGAATGCCGTAAGACCTTCGCCGAGTAATATTGCTGCGAACTGCTTACCGTATTTCCTGAAAGTTTTAAAACTTAATTCTCCGCCGACAAGAAAACCAATGATGCCGAGGGCAAACATATTAAACGGTTCCAAAGCGTGAATATCAGAAACTTTAACAATATTCAAACAACTCGCACCGATAATGAATCCGCAAATAATGTAACCTAAGATTTGCGGGACACGTAATTTTCTGATAAATAAAGCACTGATTATACCGCCGAGCACGCCGATTCCAAAGAGGATAAAAATACCAAGATTCATTTTTTTGCCGAATTAAAGTGATTCAGATGCATTGGTTAAAATACTATATGTGTCTTTAACAGATTTCGATGCGAGTATTTGTTCGCGGGTCAAATCGCTTTTCAGCAATCCGGATATCTTTGCCAAAACTTTTATGTAATCCGTATGATTGCTCCTCCCGGCAATTATCAATATCAAAATCCTTACAGGTTTGTTATCTATGGCCTCGTAATCAGTGATGTCTGTCTCGTTTACCGCAATGAAAACAGAAATTTCTGAAACACCGTTTAATCTTACGTGAGGTATGGCTATCGATAAACCTATGCCGGTACTCATCAATTTCTCACGCTCAAAAATCGCCGCGGAAAGCTCCATTCGGGAAGAAATTCCGGGAATATCATAGCTCTTATCAATAAGAAAATTTAATATCTCATCCTTAGTTTTGAAATCCGTCATAAAAACTCTGTCAGGTCGAATAAGCGACCTTATAGGATAAGAATTCTGCACGTTTTGTGATAAATTAGGCCGCAGCTTTTCATTTATCCAGTTGTCGATGTCGCCACGCCTGAATCGCCATGAATTGCCAAGCTTACCGCCCGGTATCTTGCCATTAGCAACCCAATCAACGATGGTTCTTTCTGACACTTTCAGATATTTAGCGACTTCTTCCAAAGTCATGATAGTATCCATTTGATTCTCCATGTATTTCTTTAAAAAGTATATAATTTCATAAAAACAACATTAGTTTCGTGTATTTTACATAAAAAAGTCACGAATGTCAAGTGGGTAAATCTATTTACGTTGACAAAATTAAAAATATTTATTTTATCCTTAAAGCCAAATGTGAAATGATTGCAAATGAGTTGAGTGTTTCAATAGGCAACTCCGTCTTGACAAAAAAACGTTAAAAGTGCATAATATTTATAACATTTACCGATATAATATAAATAATTATCAAAACCGATTAAAATCGAGGAAATTGCAATGAAAACTTATGTATTATCATTCCTTCTTATATTCGCGTTCGGCTATAATATTTCAGCAAAAAAAATCGAAGTAAAAAAAGACAACCATCTTCATTCAGAAGTAAAAAAACAGATGATTTCTCTCGCTAAATTTAAAGGCTCAGTCCTTGTCTTATATTTCTTTGGCGATAATATGGATAATTGGAACCGTTCAATAGCTCAATTAAACAGACTTAAAACGCAATTTAAAGATAAAAATGTTTATATCGGCGCAGTTACATCCAAAACAAAGGAAGAAATTGATGAGTATATGAAAACAATTGATTTTATTATGTTTGCTAAAAGTATTGACTTTGCCGTTGCTACAGATAGCGACTCGGCAAAAAAATATAAAGTGAAACCGCCGTACGTTTATGTTATCGCACAGGACGGCAGAATTTATTGGAAAAGTAAATCTTTCAATAATATTCAAATTAAAATAAATGATCTTATTGAAAAATCTGTTAATGCTCAAAATAAGGGCACAAATGTTTATAATGAAAAGCTGACAGGTGATGTTACACATTTTAAAAATACCACTCCTAAATTGAATCTTGATGACAGCCGGGGATTAGCCGATCCAGGCGTGAAAGAGGGAACGACTTTTTATAAGGAAAACAAACCCGCACAGCCGACTCCCGCGACAGAAGAGAGTGAATTGAGCGAAGATACGCATGACACGATTCCTGTTCAAAGTATTGAAGAATACAAAGGAACTCCCGGAATTAAAGAAACTGACAGAAAATACCAGGAACGGAGTGATATGAATCTCAATGATGATTAAAATAAATTATATAACATACGGAGATTATTATGTTTAGTAAAATAATGAAATGCAATATATTATCGCTTGCTTTATTATCAATGTTTATTACAGGTTGCTCCGCTTACGAAAGAGCTAGACCGATAGTGATAAAGCAACCCGTACAACCGATACGTATAGGTGTAACTCCGGAATCGCCGCCTTATGTTTTTAAAGCTGATGGTAAAACTGTTGGTATTGAAGCTGATTTTGCCAGAGCATTAGCAAATAAAATTGGCCGCCCGTTACAATTTGTTGAAATGCCATGGGTAAGATTAGTTCCTGCGCTTTTGGATAAAAAAATCGATGTTGTTATGTCCGGAATGTCTATTACTAAAGCACGAGAATTAAATGTTAGTTTTACAAGACCATATATGACAAACGGACTTATGACATTAATGCGTACTTCCGATTCTCAAATTTACACTTCACCAGAAAAAATTTATAATACAACAAGAAGTATCGGTGTGCTTAAAGGAACTACCGCTGATATTTTTGCTCAGAGAAAATGTCCGAAAGCTTTAATTGCTACTTATATTAGAACAGAAGATGCGTTAAGGGCGTTAAAACAGCAGCAAATATCACTTTATATTGATGATGGTCCTATTGTGGCATGGCTGTTTTCGCAAGACTCTTCAGCCCTTTCAGCACTGTTCGTGCCCTTAACAACTGAATATACCGCATGGGCTGTCCGCCCGGACAATGATAGATTACTTTCCAAACTAAACACCATACTTAAAGAGTGGGAGAAAGACGGGACGTTACACAGGATACTTAAAAAGTGGCTGCCATATATGAAATAAAGCCAAACGTAATAAAATTTATTTTAAATTAAACAATATAAATACATATGATAACATATATAAAACAAGCATTAACAATTATTGTATTATTAATTTCTTTCAGTATATATGCTGAAACTAATTTGTCGAAAATCGCTAAAAAAACAAATCTTTCAGGCATTGATGGCAGTATCTTAACGAATAATACTGTCCCGTCTGAAGAAAAAAGCATCGACCAGCTTTTGAAAGAAACAAAAACCGACCTTTCAAGTAATAACTATTCCGGCTCTAATACAGGCGCCGGCACAGGGCTGCAGCAACACCAAAATCAAATCATGGCGGCGATTACATCGACTGTATTGTCTGTTTATCAGGATACAGGAACGATTGCTAAAATTACCGGAATGACTTCGCCAAGAATTCAATCAAATGTTTTCGTTACTCTGCGGGAATGTATTGCAATGGGGCTTGAAAATAATCTCGGGCTTACTATTGACAGATATAATCCTGCATTGGAATGGGAAGGAATCAGACTTGAAAGAAGTGTGTTTGATCCGCAGTTTTATGGAATTTACCAATGGTCAGGCTCTAAAGCACCTCGCCCTTATGAAAAATATTTCATTACAGGCGATAAAAGAATTGTTGTAGGCAGCCAAACAAGAGGACAAAATGGCTTTCATGGTGACATTAGCGGTAAATTTATTACAGGACTTAAATACTCTGTCGGAATGGGACAAGATAGAATGTATCAGGACCCGGGCGGGATCGACGGATGGAAAGCGCAATACGGTGCTAATGTGGCCGGAAGTATTGAAGTGCCGCTGCTTAAAAATTTTGGTATCGGTGTTAATTTGGCACCTATGCGGATTCAGCGCAATAATTGGCGTATTTCAAAAGAGCAGCTCGAAGAAAATGTTCAAAACCTCGTTACTGATATAGTTAAAAGTTATTGGACTCTTTACTTTACACGCGAAGATGCTAATGCGAAAGAATACACGTTGCGGCTTGCTCTTGAACTCTTAAAAATCAATACCGCGAAAGTTAAAGTCGGAATGGCAGCGCCAATAGAAATCACACAGGCAAAAGCAAAGATCGCACTACAGGAAGAACAACTTATTGTCGCGCAAAATAATATTCTTAATGCTGAAGATTTGTTGAGACAAATTATTAATTATAATATGGATGATTTGCTTAGACCAAAAGCCTTAAGACCGGTTGAATATCATTTGCTTCCGGCTGAAAAACCGGCTGTAGTTGATATTTCATTTGATGAAGTGAGTTGTATCAGTCAGGCTATTAAATACAGGCAATCGCTTAAAATTGCCGGCTTGCAATATAGAAATGCTAATGAAAGTATTAAAATCGCAAAAAATAATTTGCTGCCGGAATTCAATGTTAAAGCCGGACTCGGATACGATGGAATTGGTGGCAATTACGGTAACGCTTATAATGATCAGTATAGCGGAAGACACCCCGACTGGTCAGTCGGGTTAGAAGTTTCATTCCCTTTGTTTTACAATGAACCTGTTGCTACATACAGAAGAGCAAAATATAATAAAAAACAGGCTAAATTATCTGTTAAACAGGAAAAACAAAACATCGCTATTCAAGTCCGTACAGCTTTACGAAATGTCGTAACCGATAGAAAAAGAATTCAGGCAACCCGTGAGGGAACTTTAGAAGCACAGGAACAATTGCGTGCCGAACAGGAAAAATTTAATGTCGGACAATCAACAACATTCCTTGTTTTACAGTATCAGGATGATCTCGCAACAGCATTAAGCAGTGAAATCAGAGCCCTTGCGGACTGGAGAATTTCTCTCGCGGATTTATATAGGGTTACTGCACAAACTCTTCCCGCTCAAAAAATCAAAATTGATGATTTCTACCAAATCCCAGGTCAAGGGAAACCGGGAATTTCAGGCTGGATTTGGTCGGAAGAACCGTAAAAATATTCAATTAATAATATATTTTAAAACTAAATTTTTATTTCTAATACTTGGGATTTATTATGCGTTGGAAAAATGCCTTTATTCGTACTATGAAAGAAACTCCGAAAGATGCGGAGGTGATTAGTCATGTCCTTATGATTCGTTCCGGAATGATGAGAAAAGTGGGTGCCGGAATCTATGAATATCTGCCGGTGGGTTGGAAAGTTATTCGCAAAGTCGCCGAAATTGTTAGAAAAGAAATGAATAAAAGTAATGCGCAGGAAATTCTTATGCCGGTTCTTTCTCCAAGTGAGCTTTGGATGGAAACCGGCAGATGGCAGGTTTACGGTAAAGAACTTATGCGGCTGAAAGACAGACATAACCACAATTATGTGCTCGGACCCACTCACGAAGAAGTTATTACCGACCTCGTTAGAAGAGAAGTTCATTCATACCGTGATTTACCACTTTGCCTTTATCAAATTCAAACTAAATTTCGTGATGAAGTGCGACCGCGTTTCGGCGTAATGCGTGGACGTGAATTTTTAATGAAAGATGCTTATTCTTTTCATTCGAAACAGGAAAATCTTGAAACATATTATCAGGTTATGGCTGATACTTATAAACGAATCTTTAATAAATGCGGGCTCGATGCGCGACTCGTTGTCGGTCATTCAGGTGCAATAGGCGGAAAAATCGCCCACGAATTAATGGTGCTCGCAGATACTGGCGAATCGTTAATCCTAAACTGTCAAGATAAATCATGCGGCTACACCGCCACTGATGAAACGGCGGAAGGAATGGTTCCAATAATATCTGTTGATGAAGAAGAAAAGCCTTTGAATAAAGTGCATACCCCGGGAATAGAATCAATTGAGGATATCGCGGATTTCTTAAAGAAAAAAACTTGTCAGGCGATTAAAGCGCTTCTTTACAGATGCGATGATAAACTTGCCGTTGTCTTCATTCGGGGTGACCGGGAAATGAATCCGGCTAAATTGAATAACTTGGTTAATGCGTTAGAAGTTGAAATCGCTCTCCCTGATTTTTTGGAAAGTAAAAAGGAAAGTGGAGTCGTTGCCGGATATTGCGGGCCGATTGGCATAAAACCTGATTATCTTTTCTTTGATAAAACCGTTGAAAATATCACTAACGGTATTATCGGCGCAAATGAAAAAGATTATCACTATGTTAATTTTAATGTAAAACGTGATTTGCCTAAAACTGAATTTTTTGACCTCGTTGTTCAGAAAAAAGGTGACTTATGCCCGAAATGCGGGAAACCGATGCAGTCGGCTCGCGGGATTGAAGTGGGAAATATCTTCCAACTCGGCACAAAATATTCCGAATCAATGAACGCTAAATTTCTTGATGCAGATAATAAAGAAAAATATTTTATTATGGGATGCTATGGTCTCGGCGTTACTAGAACCGTCGCCGCGGCGATAGAACAACATCATGATGATTGGGGAATTATTTGGCCAAAAGCTATCGCGCCTTTTGATATCCTTATCCAGCCACTGGATGTTAAAGATGAAAAAGTAATGGAAATTACAAATTCCCTTGAAAAAGATTTGATTGGAAAAAAAATAGATGTTCTTGTGGATGATAGAGACGCCAAACCGGGATTCAAATTTAAAGACGCCGATTTGATCGGCACCCCTCTGCGTGTTACTATCAGTCCGCGATCACTTCCCGATGGGAAGATTGAAATAAAGCGTCGTTGTGATAAAAAATCTGAATTGATAGATATTGACGGCGCGTTGGATAAAATAATTGAAGCTTATAATTCATGCCCCTGAAATCAGAAATCCATTAATCCATCAGTCCGACTATCTAATGTCTACAGGAATAACTTATCCAAAAGGTTTTAAAACATCCGCGCTAAACTGCGGCCTGAAACAATCAAAACTCGATTTGATGATTGTTACGTCCGACCCACCGGCAACTCCGGCAGGCGTTTTTACAAAAAATGTATGCTGTGCCGCACCGGTAATCTTGTCAAAAAATCACATTAATTCCGAAAAAATTAAAGCTATCCTCGTTAACTCCGGAAACGCAAACGCAGCAACCGGAGATGAAGGTTATGCTAACGCGATGAAATGTGTTGAAGAACTTGCAACACGGCTCAATTGTATTCCTACTGAGATTCTGATGTCTTCTACCGGAATCATTGGTGTTCCGCTGCAATCAGATAAAATAATCAATTCTCTTGATGTATTGATTAAAAATTTATCGGAAAATAATGATGAAAACGCTGCACAGGCAATTCTAACAACTGACACTTTTGCGAAAAAAGCTGTTTGCGAAATAGAACTCTCAGGCGGGAAAATAAAAATCGGCGGTATCGCTAAAGGATCGGGAATGATAATGCCGGATATGGCAACCATGCTTGCTTTTATAACTACCGATGTGGAAATTGACAAGCATATACTTAAGGTCGCACTGAAAAAAGCTGTTGATAAAAGTTTTAATAGAATTACCATTGATAGTGATACCAGCACAAATGATTCCGTGATTATACTGGCAAATGGCGCGTCAAATGTAGCCTTAACCGAAGATGATAAAATAACTTTTAATGAAGCTCTGGAATCGGTCTGTATCGACTTGGCTAAAATGATTGTTCGTGACGGCGAAGGCGCTACAAAATTTGTCGCCGTTATCGCGGAAGGATGTAAAACAGAAAATGACGCCGATAAAATCGCAAGATCAATCGCCAATTCACCTCTCGTAAAAACAGCTCTCTACGGTTGCAATCCAAATTGGGGAAGAGTTGTTGCAGCGGCAGGCAAGTCGGGTGTTTCATTTGATCAAAATAAATTAGATGTTTATTTTAATGGTGTTTTGACAGTAAAAAACGGGTTGAAAGCGAATGCTGATCCTAAAATCTTAAAAAAAGAATTTGAAAAACAGGGAATTGAAATAACAGTAAATATTAATTCCGGAAATTCACAAGCGACAATATGGACATGCGACCTCTCGCATAAATATGTGGATATAAATGTGAATTATAGCTAAAAACAAAAATGGTAAATACCACTTGTCCCGATAAACCGGAATAAGAAAAATAAGTAATTAGCGTAAATTATTGCAATTAATGTCTAAAATGAAAACAGCTATCGAAAAATCAAATGTCCTTATTGAAGCTCTGCCTTACATCCAGCAGTTCAAAAATAAAATTGTTGTTATAAAATATGGCGGCTCAACCCTTGAAAATGACAGCCCGGAAATTAGCGTTTTGCGCGATGTCGTTTTTATGGCCGCTGTTGGTATGAAGCCGATTATTATTCATGGTGGCGGGAAGCATATTTCCCGAAGGTTAGAAAAAGAAAATATTAAAACTGAATTTGTAAACGGATTGCGTGTTACATCTAAAAAAGCAATCTCGATTGTCGAAGATGTGCTTGTTAATGAAGTGAATTCATGGCTCGTAAATAAAATTAATGAACTCGGTTATCCGGCAACTCAACTATCAGGGAAAACCGGACGAATGATTCGCGTAAAAAAAATCTCCGGGAAAAACGAAAAAGGCGAGAATGTGGATTGGGGCTTTGTGGGCGAGGTACAAAGAATAAATCCCCGACCTATTTTTGACGTACTGCTCGAAGAGAAAATACCGGTTATCGCTCCACTCGGAGTTGACGCTGATGGATATGTTTATAATATTAACGCCGATACTGTTGCTTCGGAAATCGCCTCATCTTTAACGGCGGAAAAACTTGTTTATCTAACTGATGTACAGGGAATCTTCAGGAATATCAAAGATGAGAACTCATTAATTTCAACAATAAAAGTTGATGAAATTCCAAAATTAAAAAATGAAGAAGTTATTTCAGGCGGAATGATACCAAAAGTAGATGCGTGCCTTGGAGCTTTAAAAAATCATGTTCATAAAACACATATTATCAATGGAAAAACTCCACACAGCCTGCTTCTTGAAATATTTACCGATAAAGGTATCGGAACGGAAATAATCTGATGTGTACTTTGAATTTTGTCCTCCTTGCCAATATACAAAAACATAAAGCACAAATTAAATAATCAATAATTAATACGCACAGATACACTTTTAAAATAAAAATGTTCAATGTTCAAGTAAAGAACAAAAAACAAAAAACAAAAAACAATACATAAATTAAAAATGCAAACTCAAAAACTATTCGATAACTACGTTATCCCGTCAGTCGGTAGGTTTCCTCTTTCTTTTGTTGAAGGAAAAGGTTCGTGGCTGATTGAAGAAAATGGAGGAAAATATCTCGATATGTATCCCGGTTGGGGAGTTAATATTGTAGGACACTGTCATCCGAAAGTTGTCACCGCTATTCAAAAACAGGCGGCAAAACTGCTCCACGCGCCAAATAATTATTTATTACCATTGCAGGGACAGCTTGCGGAAAAAATCATCAAACGCTCTTTCCCCGGTAAAGTGTTTTTCTCTAATTCCGGCGCGGAAGCCAATGAGGGAGCGATGAAGATTGCCCGTAAATGGGGTAAAAATAAAGGGAAATGGAAATTTGTTTCGATGCTCGATTCTTTCCACGGAAGAACTCTTGGCGCATTGTCTGCCACGGGTCAGGAAAAATATCGCAAAGATTTTGAACCGCTGATTCCAGGCTTCTCTTATGTCCCTTTTGGCGATATTCAGGCCGTCAAAGAAATTATTGATGATGAAACATGTGCAATTATGGTCGAGCCGATTCAAGGAGAAGGAGGGGTTAATGTAGCGCCGGAAAATTATTTTAAGGAATTAAAAAATATTTGTAACGATAGAAATTGCCTCCTCATTTTTGATGAAGTGCAAACCGGAGTGGCAAGAACAGGTGAATGGTTCGCATATCAACTTTATAATGTTAAGCCTGATATTATGACCCTCGCAAAAGCGCTTGGCGGCGGGGTGCCTATTGGCGCAATAGTTGCCGCACAAAATGTCGCCGACGTTTTGCAGCCGGGCAGCCATGCCTCTACTTACGGCGGTAACCCGCTCGTTTGCGCGGCCGGCCTCGCAGTTATTTCAGTAATTGAAAATGAAAAAGGTCTTGAAAAAGCTAAAAACGTGGAAAAATCTCTGAAACAAAATGCCGAAAAGCTAAAACAAGAATTTAACGTGATTCGCAACGTTCGCGGCGCGGGCGCAATGCTTGGAATTGAACTTGATATTCCCGGACAGTCAATTGTTAAAAGTTGTCTTGAGGATAACGTTCTTGTAAACTGCACTCATGAACGGGTTATTCGTTTTTTAACCTCTGTCTTTATTTCAGAAAATGAAATAGAGATAACTTTTAACGCGCTGCATACCGCATTATCAAAAATATAAAAATGACAAAGTTTGTCAGTTACATTTTTATTGCTGCCGCTTTGTATGTTAACGCGGAATCATTTAAAGGAGAAATACTTTGTGATCCTGTAAGACAAATTAATTCTCTTACAATAAGCAAAGACGCGATTGTTCGTGAATCTTTCCATAATATCAATGGAGAACCGGTTCAATGTCTTCGTATCTCTATTTTGCCGGGATCGTCACGAACATCTCTCTTTATTAAGGTAAAGATAAATAATCCGGCAGATAAAAAAATAAATTTCATTTGTGCAATCGCCTCAGCGGAAAATAATAATAAATCAGCTTATTGTAAATTAACAGCTAACGGAACTGAATTATTTGATGCGATTGTTAAAACTAATCAACCTGTTTATTTAAGAGGTATTCCGGCAATTGATAATAATAAAAATATTAATCTTGTTTTTGAGATATATTATAATTCGTCAAAAACTGTTTTTCCCGTTGATTTAATCTTACCGGCGTTGATCAGTTTACAAAAATGTGATGATCCGGCGCGGGAACCTGATATTCAATTCGGAATAACAGGCGCAAAAAAAACGTGGAAAATTTCAAAAATTGAAAAAAATAAAACTGCGGACTTCAAAAAAGACAATAGCATTTTTCTTGTACCAAAAATCATATTATCAGAAATGATTTCCAAATCAATTGATCCACAAGCCGGGGCGCCGATTAAAATTGTTGCTATTCTGAAAAATACAGGATGGAAAAACTATGTCTCTGATCCCGGCAACATTATCAAAATTGATGCTGTTAATAAAACAGGTGTTATAGATAAAGATAAACAAACACAATTGATTCCTGCTATCCCTGCCGGCGGAGTAGCTGAAGTTGAATGGACAGTCCGCTCATATAGAAATATTTCTAAAATTAAAGGAAGGATAGTTTCGCCATATTTAAACACTAACACTGAGTTTACTATTCCGCTTTTTAATAAATATAGATTTATTTCAAAGTCAAATGATAAAAGCGGATGGGAAAGAATTATAAATATAAAAGAAAAAATGATCGCTTATGATTGGGTGCAGAACAATGTTAGAATTCGCTTTGTTAAGGCACCATCCGGAATAAAAAATATTCAATTCGCGATAAAAGTAAACAGTAAATTCAAAACGGTAGCTGTTGTAGATAAACTTATGTCAATTGATGTTATTACTCCGAATAATAAAGTGATAACATTAAATTTTTCATCTAAATCAATTCAATATTTTGAAGGCGAGGAGAATAAGGTCTTGATTCGTGGTTGGACTTTTAATAAAAAAATAGGCGGGGTAACAATAGAACAATATTATTCACGTCCGAAAAACTCAACTAAAATAAATATAGAAACAAGAATTACCGCTAAAAATAATATTAAAATCGCAAATGTGCACAATCCTCTTTTTCATATTGAAACTGATGAAAAAAGCAACCTTGTTATACCGGGTTTCAGATTGGAAAGAATATTATCTCATTTCAAGCCTGAAAAAAATAAATGGATATTCTATAATCATGTTAATGAAATAATTCCTCTTTCAATGCAGTTGATCCCCTTTCTTTATGTAGAAGGTTTGAATGGTTCAATTTGTTTTGAAAACCCTTCCGGCGTATTTGAAAAAAATAATATGATGTGGCTTGTCGGGAGAAAATCCATCGAAAAAAACGGACGGTGTTTTGTCTCTAATATCGCAAAACCACTCTCGGGAACCCTGTTGAAATGTCTTGAACCTGATAATGTTTTGTCCGTTAAATCTTCCGTGTCTATTATTCCTGAAAATACCGACGTGGCAAGTTTGCTCCCGGATATCATTCAACTCGGCATTTTACCCGTTCAGCTTGTTGATGCGGAAAAAGAAAGGCTTGTAAAACATTTTATTGCATCAATTGACTGTACAAATACTTTTACTTACAATGAAATGAAACTACAAGCTGAATTGCTTTTAGCATCAAGAAACAGGAAATGGAGCGCTGCGGTTTCCACTAAAATTAATGAATTATATTCCTGCTTGACAAATAAAATAAATACTGATAAACATACCGGAATATCTTTACAAAAATTATTTATAAAGTATGACTGGACACTTGATAAAAATGTGATCGGGGAAAAAATTATCAGAAAAGTTGGAATTAAAAAAATCAACAAAGATATTTTCGATTTGTTAAATTCCGGAAAAAAAGACGCGATTTCTCTCGCCGAAAACTTACTAACAAAACTTCGCGGTAAATTAATTTATAATTATAATGATTATCCTGACCTTTTGACTTATACAAAGTTAGCTAAAGCAAATATTATCGCTTATAATATTTCGGAAAATAAATCGTTCGCTAATGAAGCAAATCGTTTGCTTCATCTTGGTGAAATATTTATGAGAAAATCAATCGAAAATACAACACGCGGGATGGGAATGGCAGAAGAAATTCTGGGGCATAATACCACGGGAAATTATGCGGGCTTACTTTCTACTGAAGCAACAATCGATTTCGCAGACGCGTTGTATGAATTTGCTAAAATGGACACACCAAAAAAAGCGCAGAAACTTCGTCTTGCGAATTTATTGTTAGAAGCTGTAGAGAATTTTTATATCAGAGAAAATAAAAATGGTTTAATTCCGGAATTCTGGTCACAGGAATTTAATATGAATGCCGGAGAATACAAACGTCCGTATTCTCTTTGGAGTACATTCTTAAAACAAAATAAATTACTAAATTAATATTTTTATGCGAAACATTAATACCAATGAAATTATTAATACAGTGGAAAAACTCCTTATCAATGCCTGTGTTAACTTGCCCGAAGATGTTGACAACGCGCTGCGCCTCGCTAAAGAAAAAGAAGATGATCTTTCGCCGAAGAAAATACTTGGGTGTATAATTGAAAATGCTGAAATCGCACGCGAAAAAAATATCCCCATTTGTCAGGATACAGGCATTACTACCATTCTGGCTGAACTCGGTCGCGAAATTGTCATTGAAGGTGG
>QMOL01000029.1 GCA_003648225.1 Chlamydiota bacterium | reverse complement strand
TGCTCTTTTGCAAAAAAAGAACAATACGATGTTCCTGTTCCAAAACCGGTTAAAACAAATATTAAAGTTGGAACTTATATTTTTCCCGGATGGTATCGCGGTAAAGGAAGTAACGCGTTCCCGCGAGTGAATATAGATAATGACAGCGAATGGCGGCTTATAGCAAAATATCCGAAACCGCGCCCGGTTCTTGGCTTTTATGATGACTCTTTACCGGAAGTAAACGATTGGCATATAAAATGGGCAGTCGAAGCAGGAATATCATTTTTCGTTTTTGACTGGTATTGGAATGCCGGCGAAACACGTTTGGCTCGAACATTGAATGTTGGATTTTTGAATGCGAAATACACAGATATGATGAAGTTTTGCATTCATTGGTGCAATCATAATCTTGATTGGAAACCAAATCGTGAAACAGGAATTTCGCGCGACGTCGCGCGAACGTCCCCGTCCGCGAATTTAGATTTTTCTCCTAAGGCATTAACAGAGATGATAGAGTATTGCGCGACAAATTATTTTTTACTGCCGAATTATTTAAAAATCAACAATCGACCGGTTTTTATGGTTTGGGATATGCAGGCTGTTATTAACGTGAATGGCGGAGCGGAAAACTTTAAGAAAAAAATTCTACCTGAAATTAATGCTGTTTGTAAAAAATACGGTTTTGATAATTTATTTCTCGTTGCCGTAAATAATCAACCGCAAAATTTAGATAAAACAGGTATAGCGGATGCAATCACACGGTATGGGTTTGCCGACCTTATTACTCGATCGAAATATAAAACTCCGGGCAGTGCGCCTTATAAAGAAATGGTGGAACTTCTGCCCGGATATTGGGAAAGAATGAGAACTTTGAAAACACCTTATATCGTTTCTACTCAAGCAGGTTGGGATGACACCCCGCGAGCCACTAAATTATCATGGATACGTACGGATAATAATGTAATACTTTTTAAACAGACTTTACGCGAAGGGCGTGACGCTGTAAAACCTAATTTACCGCTCTTTATAATTGAAGCATGGAATGAATGGGGCGAAGGTTCTTTTATTGAGCCAAGCCATGAATTCGGGTTTACACAACTTGACGCAATTCGCCGTGTTTTTGCTCCCAATGCTCCGATAAACAAATGGGCGAGACCAACTAAAAAACAAATTTTGAAATACAGCGTTTTTAATGGAAAAGAACTCGCTTCAGCTCGCGATAAAGAAAAAGAACCCCCGTTGCCACCTCCTCCGCGGCATTTATGGTCAACTGTTTTTACCACCGATCCGAAAAATATCACGGGTAAAATTATTGATGAAATAAAATTTGATAAAACTAATGTTGTAGCCGGAAGTAATGGTGTAAAAATCAAAGGAATAAAAAGCGGTCGGCTGATTTGTGAAGTTACCGGTAATGATCCTAAAATTTATTTTAAAGGAAATTGGGGCGATTTCTCAAAGGTTAAAGCTATAGAAATTAAATTAAAATATCGTGGGACTTCATACAATATAGCTGAACTCTTCTGGCAGACGCCGTCAATGCAAATGAGCCAGGAAACAGCACGCCGTTATCCTTGGTATATTGATGGCAAGAGTCATACTTATTTAATTAAGTTCAGAAAAGATTATCAGCGCACAGGAAAATTAAATACTATTCGAATTGATTTTCCTGATAGTCCTGGTGCAATTGCGGAAATAAAATACCTGAAAATTCTCAAATAAATACAAAATCTATTAATCCACTGACCCACTAATCCAATGAAACTTCACCAATCCATTCTGTCCTTTCTATCCATTCTGTCCATAGCGTCTGTTTTAGCTTTGCCAATTAAAACAAGGAAACCTATGATAATACCTCAACCACAAAAAATCGAAATAAAAAAAGGGAACTTTCTAATTGACGATAAAACCGTAATTCTTGTAACAAAAGAAACAAAAAAAACAGGCAAATACCTTGCAAATGAATTAAAATCATTAACCGGTTTGTCTCTGCCGGTAGAAAACTGTTCTACAGGTAAAAACGTGATTCTGTTGAAATTAAAAGCGGATGATAAATTCGGTGACGAAGGTTATCAATTGTTGTCATCGCCGGAGAAAATCTTAATACTTGCGAATAAACCAGCAGGACTTTTTTATGGCTGCCAAAGTTTGAAACAACTTCTCCTACCTGGAAATTCAGCTGATCACGGAGCGGGAGTTCAACACAACCTTGCGCGGACATCCTCGTCCGCGATCAATATTGAATGGACAGTTCCGTGTGTTAATATTTATGATAAGCCGCGATTTAAATGGCGTGGCTTAATGCTTGATTCATGCCGTCATTTTTTTGATGTTAAATTTGTGAAAGAATTTATTGATTTAATGGCTATGTATAAGTTTAACACTTTTCACTGGCATTTAACTGAAGACCAAGGCTGGCGAATAGAAATAAAAAAATATCCTAAACTAACCGAAGTAGGCGCGTGGAGGAAAGAAAAAGACGGTAAAAAATATGGTGGTTTTTATACCCGTAATCAAATTCGAGAAATTGTAAAATATGCCGCTGACAGACATATTACTATTATTCCGGAAATCGAAATGCCGGGACATAGCTCCGCCGCAATCGCTTCATATCCTAAATTGTCGTGTTCCGGAAAGCCGATTGAAGTTCCCGCGGTATGGGGGATAAAAAGGGATGTTTATTGTGCCGGAAAAGACAGTACATTTGAATTTCTGGAAAATGTTTTATCTGAAGTTATAGAATTATTTCCAGGAAAATTTATTCATATAGGTGGCGATGAGTGCCCAAAAGCAAATTGGAAGAAATGCCCGAAATGTCAGGCAAGAATTAAAAAAGAAAAGCTTAAAGATGAACGCGAATTGCAATCCTATTTCATTAAAAGAATAGAAAAATTCATTAATAAAAAAAATAAAAGATTGATTGGTTGGGACGAAATCCTCGAAGGAGGACTTGCGCCAAACGCTGCGGTAATGAGCTGGCGGGGAATCAATGGCGGGATCATTGCGGCTAAAGCAGGACATGATGTGGTTATGTCTCCAACATCGTATTGCTATTTTGATTATAATCAGACAACACGAACGCCAATTGAGAAAGTATATAAATTTGAACCTGTTCCGAAAGAACTTTCAAAAAGTGAAGCAAAACATATTCTCGGAGGACAAGGGAATTTATGGACTGAACATATTCCCACACCGGATATCGCGGAAAAAATGCTTTATCCTCGCGCATGCGCTCTTGCAGAGAAATTATGGTCTCCAAAGAATTGCGAAAGTTTTGAGAATTTCAAAAAAAGACTTGACGCTAATTTGAAACGACTCGATTCACTTAATGTTAATTATTACCATGATATAAGTTCTCATTAAACTTTTACAGCAAATAAAAATATGAAACAACCTTTTGCTCTTTGGCAATTGCCTTCGCAAAGCCCTTCGCAAATGGAGTCCTATGTCATTAAATCCGTTAACGGTAAAATAATTGTGATTGACGGCGGAATGACTTGCGATGGAGCTTATCTAAAGAAATTTCTTGAAGAGTTAGGGGGGGGTGTTGATATGTGGATATTAACGCATGCGCATTGTGATCACATAGACGCGCTGGCTTGGATTTTATCGAATCAGGGGAGTCTGGAAATCAAAGAGATTTACGCGTCGTTTCCGCCACTTGACTGGGTACAGAAATATGAAAATCACGAAGCGTTTTCTCTTGAGAATTTTGAAATAGTGATGAAGAAGATCGGAAGAAATTATATTAAAACCAATACAGGTGATTCTTTTATTATCGACAGTATCAATATTGAAGTATTATCTGATATAAATCTTGAAATTACTGAAAATGCGATTAATAATTCAAGCATTGTTTTGAAAGTTTCCGACAATACAAAATCATTTTTATTTTTAAACGATCTTGGTGATATTGCAGGTGATAAATTATTAAAAAATATTGACCACGAAAAATTAAAAGCCGATTATGTGCAAATGGCACATCACGGTCAAAACGGTGTTCGTAAAAACTTTTATGAAATTATTCAACCAAAATATTGCCTGTGGCCAACACCGCTCTGGCTATGGAATAATGATGTCGGCAACGGGAAAAACTCAGGTCCATGGCAGACTTTAGAGGTTCGTGACTGGATGAAAGAACTCAATGTTAAAGAAAACTTTGTATCCGGATTGTCAAAAGAGCCATTGTTGTTCCATTAATTTACATCCCCTTAAAAGTGGGATTACTAATCTGCTAATACTAATATTATGAAACTTCTCCAATTTGTTATCTCTGTTTTGTCCGTTTCATCCGTTGCTTTTGCAGCACCACCGCATGGTGCTCAATGGAAGCTGATCCCGGAATTTTCAGATGAATTTAACGGCAACAAACTTGATACAGCAAAATGGTATGACCATAATCCAACATGGCTCGGTCGCGAGCCGGGATATTTTAATCCCGAAAATGTTGTTGTTACGAACGGAAAACTTCATCTTTATGCTAAAGCGGAAGAACTTCCCAATCTTCCAAAGGGCTTTCACGATTTCACAACAGTTGCGGTAAGAAGTAAAAATACTGTTCTTTACGGATATTTTGAGATGAAATTCAAGCCGATGAAATCTCGTGCGTCAAGCGCTTTTTGGTTTTATCAGCAGGAACCGGGGGCGGGTTTTGTAACTAATATTTATTGGTGGACAGAAATTGATGTTTTTGAAATCGGTGGTGTAGGTAAACACAGCAACACGTATTATATGACCGCGCATATTTGGAATACCGTAAATACAAATAAACATTGGAGAAGAAGCAAAAAATGGTACTCTCCGCATAAACTTGTTGATGGAGAACATATCGCCGCGCTTGAATGGGATGAAAATGAGATTAAATGGTTTTATGACGGAAAATTACTTTTTAAAACCGAAAATATCGCTTGGCATCAACCGCTTACAATGAATTTCGACAGCGAAATTTTCACCGGTTGGTTCGGGCTTCCGAAAAAAACAAATTTACCGTCGGTTTTTACAATTGATTATATCCGTTCATACAAAAAAGTTGAAAAAACAGAGCCGATATCAGAAATTGACCTTCAGGTTAAAAATTGGAAATGGCGACCTCCGGCATCAAAACCTTTTCCCATTTTGGCATGGTTCGGTCCAAATGATATTCAAATTTCAGATTCAACTTGGGCGGATATGGATGAAGCGGGATTTAATCTTTGTATATCACCATTCAATAAAATTCAGTTAAATCAAAAAGCAATTCAACTTGGTAAAAAATATGGTATAGGCTGTTTCCTGAAAGAATATAGAATGAATAAAAAAAAATTGAAAGATGTCGTTGAAAGATGGTCAGACGAGAAATCTCTCGCCGGTTATTATCTTAAAGACGAACCTAGCGCGACAAATTTCCCGCTACTCACAAAAATCAATCGTGAATTCAAAAAACTTGATTCTAACCACTGGCTTTACATAAATTTATTTCCTGATTATGCCTGCAATGCTGTACTTGGCACGAACAGTTATGCGGCTTATTTAAATTCTTTTATAGAAAGTTTCAAACCGGAAGTTTTGTCATATGACTATTATTGTATAACCACAAACGGCATAAAAAAGACATATTACAAAAATCTCGAAATAATTCGCAATGTCTCACTTAAAAACAATATACCATTCTGGGCGTTTACTCTTTCAAACGTACACAGGAATTATCCGCAACCTACTGAAGGGCATATCCGATTTCAACTCTTTTCTAATCTTGCTTATGGAGCGAAAGGGTTACAGTATTACACTTATTGTAATATCTGGAACCATATTGGTTTAATAGATAAAAAAGGCGCGCGAACCGATACATATGAAATCGCGAAAAAAGTTAACCGGGAAATTCAAGGATTAGCACCGCTGCTTTTAAACCTGAAATCTATCGCAGTTTTTCACACAAAGCCAGTACCCGAAGGAACAAAATTTTTCACAAGTTACAATGGAGTTATTTCATGTTCAAATGCGCCGGCAGTTCTTGGCTTTTTTAAGTCACCTGAAAACGAAATCTTCCTTATGATTGTGAATAGAAATCCTTTTGAAGAAGCGGAGATATTTTTAACTTTTGACAAAAATGTAGAATCAGTTATGGAAGCTGACCGCTTCAAAAAAGGATGCCCGCTAATCCCAATAAGAATTGATAATCAAAAATTGAAAATAAAACTTTCACCCGGTAACGCAAGATTATTTAAAATATGAAACATTTTTCTTCTTTGATTATTTTTGCTCTGGCCCTGTCTTTGCAGAGTTTGGCGGCCGTTAACATTCTTTTCAATCCTTCTTTTGGTAATTGGAACATTGCCGGAAACTGGCATCTTGGTAGAGTTCCAACCGTTAATGATAATCCAATTATATCCGCCGGCAGAACGGCTATGATTGATTCTGACGTAAATCAATGCGCCGTTGTTTTTTGCGGGCAATCCGCGTCAACACCCAAATGGGGGAAAATTATTTTGCGGCAGGGGGGTAAATTAACTGCTTCAATACTCATTCTCGGAAGAGATTCGGCTAATCACGGTGTATTTCTGCTTTGTGGAGGCGAACTCTCCCTTCACGGCTACTTAAGCGTGGGCGACAGCGATGGTGGCGGCGATCCCGCTACAGGAGAACTTTTTGTTTCCGCAGGTTCTTTAAAAATGTTGGGAACGGCGCCAAGTTATGTCGGATATAAAGGCCGGGGAAAAATGACGGTGTCAGGAAAAGGTGCTTTCTATGCAAATGACGTCACTGTAGGAGAAAAATCCGGCTCCGAAGGCTCGGAAATGAGCATAATAGGCGGCTCGGTTGTCGCAAATAACATCACCCTCGGGACAACTGCAACTTCAGACGGAAAAATGATTGTTTCAGATGGCTCGCTTGTCTGGAGTAATCTTTTTTATGTGCGTGATACTTTGACAGTTCAAAACAGTGCACCGGAAATTCGTGGTGTTAAATCCGGCGGAACGGGCTTTTATCTTGATAATAATTCCACATTGGAATTCAAACTTGGCGCGAAGGGCATTGCGGCTCTCAAAATGACAAATTCTCAAATTCATATAACCTCCGGCGCTAAACTTCATATTAGTGGAACTTATTATACTAGAGCGTCCGGCGCGGCGGGTAGTTTTCTTCTCATTAAAAATAACGGTTATGCCGGTCAAACTAATTTTACACCGGCAAATGTTACTTTTAGCGGGTTCGGCGGGTTGATTCCTTCACTCCGTTACAAAAATAATTGCATTTATCTCGATTTGTCTGTTGGAAGCGGCGGTTCTGCTCGCGCGGCACAAGGTATTTTCATGAAATACTGGCAAATTCCGATTGATGATGACGGTGATGCTTCAGTTATTCCCGCTCCGCTTTCATCCATGCCGCTTTTCACCGGTACCGTTGTTCGGGTTCATCCTATTTTCGGGAAACGTGTTTCAAAAATAGATCTTTCCGAAATTTTGCGCGAAGACAATATTCTTGTTCAGTTTGAAGGTTATATCGATATCCCGACAGCAGGAACTTATACTTTCTATTTGAATTCCGATGACGGCTCAAAAATGTGGATTGACAATTCTCTGCTCGTTAATAATGACGGAGCACACGGAGTAACTGAAATTTACGGTTCTACAACCCTAACAAAAGGAATGCATAAAATTGAAGTGGGATATTTTAATAATACAGGCGGCAAAGCTTTTGAAGCAAAATGGTCGGGACCGGGTATCTCAAAACAGGAAATTCCGGAAGATGTGCTTTATGTTTCCGATGTTAAAAATGCGTTTAGCGAAATGAGGGCTTTCCATAATATTATGCCCGATGAAGAAAGAACATATAATTATTGCCCGTCATTTATTTATGATGATGTCGAAGGCCTTTACAAAATATGGAGCGGGGGAGCAGGCGGTGGCGATAATATCCTTTATAAAGAATCACCAACTTTAGAAGGACTTCTTGACTGTCCCACTAAAAGTGTTCTCCAACCGAGCCATGCCCCTTCAAAATTTGATGATATTCATGCCTGTGATCCAAACGTTTTTTGTGTTAGCGGTACTTTTTATCTCAGCTACAGCGGGAACACGGATAATAGCGATTTGTATGAGGCAACACGTATAGGAATGGCTGTTTCTTATGACCGCGGAAGAAGTTGGACTCGGCTTCATAACGGTGTCCATATTCTCGCTCCTGCCGCTGATTACACATCTAACCCGAACAATTACGGTATTGGTCAATCTGCGGTTGTACGAGCTAATGACGGCTATTTTTATATGATTTATACGGACGTAGATCAATTCAGATCCGGTCAAAAAACTTTCTTTCGAGTTATTCGGTGCAGTGACCCCGCTTTTCCTACAAATAAGCATGAGATGATAAATTCTAATGTTCAAAATACTGCCGGTTACAGTCTTGACCTCGCTTATGATAAAAAATCAGAAGAATTTATTGTTATTACTGATATTAGTGATGATCCTGATATTATAAATGACCCTTACACAAAAGTGCGATTCGCTTATTATGATAAAAATTGGAATTACCTTCGTAGCCGTATTATTCAAGTCCATCCGCTATGGGCGTTTGGCGAAGGTGTGGCTTTGCTTACCGGTTTAAATAAAGAACCGCTTAATTATTCATATTACGGTAAGCCATCGCTCGTTACTGCCGCTGCTACTTGTGAATATAATGATGATGCCGGTTCGCTCTGGGCGGAATGGGTTGGTGGTGATACAAAATATCTCATCTCTTCTTTTTTGAGTCATCCTGACTTCTTCAATCCACAACTTTTGTCGAAAGGATTGTTTTTTAACAGTAACAGAACCGATGTGATTACAACCGGTTTACGACCACTTATAAAAAATAATTTTACAGTTGATTTTTGGGCAAAACCTTATACCGATACAAAATTATTTACAGAACAAACTAATGGCGCGATAGGACCAATTATAAAAAGCTTTGCCGTGAGACCAATACACGGCGGTGATACTCATTATCCAGCTAATAGCGCGGGAGTCGGCTTCGCTGTTGGAATGAATGGTATTAGTGTTTATGAACATGGTGGAGGATACGCACCGCCGCTGCTTACTTGGTCAGGCGATATTTTTGATTGGACACATATTACTGTTGTTTATTCAAATCAAACGCCTTATCTTTATATTAACGGACAATTTACTCGTAAAGGATTGCAAAGCCCAATGGATAATTCTTATGTTACTATTGATTATTTTGGAGGTGATGTGTGGGGAAATTGCGGCTACGGAGGAAATTTATGGAATTATCGCGTGTGGACACGCCCGCTTGCCGAAACGGAAATTGAAACTCTGCCGGGTACATTCGCGGAAGAAAATATCACTTCCGGATTTTATGGGAAATGGCTTCAAGATAGCGCCATTGCAGAGGGCGGCAGGCAAAGCCCTCTCGGAACTAAAGTCTTTGACGTTGTTGTTACAGGTGGAAACGATGATAATAGCCGCCGCACTTATTTATCCGACAGTTTCGAAAATCGATTTGTTATTGATCCGAATAGCGGTGAAGTTAGTGTCTTGAAAGGTGATTTGCTTAATTATGAAGCTGCATCATCGTATACTGTTACTGTCTGTGCTGCCGATAATAATTTAACTATTGCTAACAGGAAATTTGTAATTAATATTTCTAATATTAACATGCAGCCTCATTTTGTTGTTGATTTGAATTGTATGCATTTTGACGGAAATTCTTCTACAAATATCGGTCAAACAATTACCGGCATTGAAAATAATTTTACTGTCTCTTTTTACGCAAAACCGGAAAAGTTAATTGGTATTCCTGATGAATCTACAAACGGTATCGCGGGATTAGATAACAAAACAGGTTTCGCTGTCGTTCCACAGCACGGCAGCGCATGGGGAAATGGAAATGTTAATGCCGGCGCGGGAATCTCAGTCGGCACAAACGGCATAGTTGTTTATGAGCATGGCGATAGTTATATGCCGGCTGTTCTTGCTTGGAAATCCGATACTCCGTTAACTGATTGGATGCAGATTTCCATTATTTATTCTAATAAAACTCCGATTCTTTATGTAAACGGAATAAAAATGAAAACAGGATTGACAAGCACGAAAACGGTTCACCCTTCCGCAGAATCTTTTGGCGGTATATCGGGAATTGGATTCTACAAAGGTGAATTTACTGAATACCGTGTTCAATCTGTCTCGTCAACTCAATCAAGCATTCGTGACAATATGGAAACGTGGGATATTAACAGCATCGTAAACTACAAAAATACGTTTTTTCCCGAACTTATTGTTACAAACGGAAATGTGAATGGTTCCGCTGTAGGCTCTCTTACGCCCTATGTTGATTTACCGACCGACCCGGCAATTTTTACTTTAACAGATGATGCTGACGGAAGATTTGATATTGGTTCTTCGGATGGAATCATTACCATAGAAGATATCGCAAAGTTTAGTTCCACATTTGCTTCTAATTGCACTATTACCGTGCTTTTAACTTCAGGCTCAAAAGCTTACCGTCAGGATATTACTGTCCATATTGCTGAAAATGTTGTGCCTGAAGGGGTGGGAATATGGTTTGTTGGATTGTTGGTCACACATTGCATTTTGAAAATATATCGAAGTGCGTGATAAAATTATGGATTATTGATAGAAGGAAAAAGTACCATTTTAATTTATTCTAATCTCAAACATGAAAAAACACTTGAAACTTGTTATTATCTTTCTCTTATTCTCTTTTGTAGCTCACGCATATAAAGTATTCCTGCACGTCGGACACGATTTTACCGCTAAAGAACTGTTGAAATCAAACGGATGGGGAAACGTCGCTAACCGCGTGGACGGAGTTTGGGTATTTGATGCATGGACGCGAACTCTTACAAAAAAATCTGACCGGGATAAAGTACTTGATAACATTAAAACAAAAGATTTCGCAATTGCGGAATTTCATTGGAGTCCTGCGTTTGTAGATCCACAAAAAGTAAAAATCAATCCCGTTATCGATGCTCCCGAACGTGTGGGATTTTCAAATGTATGGTGTATGGTTTATAACGAAAGAAACTACGGAAGCACACTTTCATCCGAAGAAATCAAACACTTTCGTAAAATTTACCCAAAATACAAACTAATTACTAATTGCAGGGCGTTTCGCCCGAAAATGTTCAGTGAAGAACTAAAATTACTCGATGGTCTAAGTTACGAATTTAATCCCGCAACTTGCAACGAAATATCCCCTCATTTCCCGAATCAAACAAGGCTTGAAAATGTTATTCAAACAATAAAATGGGCTGTTGACAACCATAAGAAGATTTTTCTGCTAATTCCACCGGGAGATAAAAATCCCGCTGAGAATAATAATTTTATTACAGTATTTAAAAAACTTCTTCGTAACCTTAATTCAAAATTAGAAAAAATATATATTATGAGTGATAATCTTATTATTGTGCCGGCAACTTACGATTGTAGAAAAAGAAAAGTTCATAATACTCCGGAAAAAATTAACGGCAAATATGCTAATACAGGTACGGGCGCAACATTAGCCGCGCTTGATTTTCGCGACAAACTAAAACTTCGCGATTTGGCTTTACTTCCAATACCGAAGCAAATAGTTTATTCAGATACTTTTTTCCATTTTAAAAAAACATCTGAAATTAAAAAAAGTTTAACCGTTAAAATTGATGATAGTAAATCCCTCGAAAATCAAGGCTATATTTTACATATCTTAACTGATAAAATTAAAATTACGGCTCATGATAAACAAGGAGTTTTTTACGCTAAAATGACTTTGCAGCAGATCGTTCGCCAATGCGCTAATAAGAAAAAAATTCCATGTCTTGTGATTTACGATTATCCGGATTTTCTGAATAGGGGAGTTATGCTCGACATCAGCCGCGATAAAGTTCCCAAAATGGAATCATTGAAAAAATTCATCAATACACTCGCTGAATGGAAAATTAATCAGTTCCAACTTTATACTGAACACACTTTCGCTTATAAAAATCATAAAACCGTTTGGAAAGATTATTCTCCAATGACCGCGAAGCAGATTCAGGAGCTCAACTCTTATTGCAAAAGAAGATTTATCGACCTTGTTCCAAATCAAAACTCTTTCGGGCATCTTGAACGCTGGTTGGGTTATAAAGAATACAATGACATGGCTGAAGTTCCTTCATATCCTTCGGCTTTAAATCCTGTAAATCCGCGTTCAATAAAGTTTATTGAAGAACTTTATGATGAACTTCTTCCTAACTTTTCTTCAAAATTATTTAATGTGGGATGTGATGAAACTTGGCAGTTGGGAACCGGTGGCAGCAGCAACGCGGTTGCTGAACTTGGAAAAGAACAGGTCTATTATAATTTTCTTATGAAAATATATGACCTCACTCAAAAACATAATAAAACTATGATGTTCTGGGCGGATATGCTCTACGGCCATCCTGATTATTTTAAAAAACTTCCCTCTAACTCTATCGCTCTTGTTTGGGGATATATCGCCGGTCAGCTCGGAGAATCAAAAATCAGTAAATTCGGTGAAGCCGGCTGTAGATTCTATGTTTGCCCATCCACTTGTACCTTTAATTCCCATTTTGGCAGAACATCCAATATGATTCAAAATGTCCGTGATGCAGTAGAAAACGGCAGAAAATTCGGCGCGGAAGGTTTGCTTATGACTATCTGGGGCGATCAGGGGAATTGGCAGCAATTACCTTTTGAATATCCCGGTCTCGCTTATGCCGCGGCAGCAAGCTGGAATTACAAAGGTAATAAAAATATAGATATTTCGCTTGCGCTTGACAAAAATCTTTTTATGGATTCGTCTAACATTGTCGGAAAAATTATCTGTGAACTCGGCGATTCTTATCTTCTGCCCGGAAAACAAGTCGGATTTTTACCGGTTGTATCGAAAGTTTTGTACAATCCGAATTTTTCTATCATAGATGAACAATGGATAAATTCGAACTCGGTAAAATCCCTTGAAAAAACTATCAGGAAAATTAATGCCTTAACAGAGCAACTCTCAAACTCGGATATGCAATGCGATGATGCGGAACTGATTAAAGCGGAAATAAAAATTGGCGCCGCGCTTGCAAATCACGGATACAAATTAGCAGTCGTCCGCTTGAAAACTAAATCAAAAACCGTGAAAGATATACCTGAGAAATATCGCCAGCAACTCGCCGCGGAATTACAAAAAATAATTAAACAATATAAAAAAATATGGATGAAAAGAAATAGAAAAGGCGGCCTGAACGATAGTGTCAAAAATCTTGAAAATTTACTCAACGCCTATTCCGCGCCTGATCAAAAAAATGACAACCGGTAAATATGTCCAATATGTCCATTTCGTCCATCATGTCCATTCTGCTTATTCTGTTCATCATATCCATTAGTTTTTTAAAACATCTTTTGCTATAATAATATACATGAATACCATTCCTAAATTTATTCTCATCACTATCTTATTCGCTACTTCTTTTCTTTTCGCTGATAACGAGAAAAAAGACGTTATTCAATTCGCTACTGTTAACGCGAACTATCGCGTGGGTCTGGAAAAACTTGCCGCTCGGTATGAGAAACTTCATCCAAATATCAAAATCGAATTATCAATCATATCTCAGGAATTCGAAACATGGATTCGCACAAGAATGGTTGCCGGCGGGGATATGATCCCTGATATTTATAACGCTAATTTTACAAGAGGATATGATGAACAGGGGAAATTAGTCGCTCTGAACGGCTATCTTGACGCGATTAATCCTTATACCGGAAAACCATGGAAAGATGGCTTGATTACTACTATGCTCGAACGCTACCGTCTGGCAGGTAAATATTATCAACTGCCTTACGATTATGTTGAAATCGCCGTTTTTTATAATAAAGATATTTTTAAAAAATTAAATCTTAAAGTTCCGGAAACTTGGGACGAATGGCTAAAAGTTTGCAGAAAAATCCGGGACGCCGGTTTAATACCTATCACTATCGGCGGAGACGCAAGCTCGTTCTGGTCAGGAGATATGGGTTGGCTTGTGCGGTTACTTAATGATGCATATTTAAGAGATTTACTTCCGGAAATTGTTAGCCGGCCCGGCGATTGGGATTATGAACCGGAACGGAATGCAAATTATAAATATAATCCCACAAATGTTTATGCAGATCTTCTTATCGCATATAATAAGGAAAGAATGCTGAACGCTATTCTTGATGGTACTTTTGATTTCTCATCACCTAAGTTTCGCCAGGTTTATATTAGACTTAAAGAATTATCTCAATATTTTCAACCCGGTTTTATGGGCATAAGTTCAGGTAGCGCTATTCAGCTTTTCTATCAGCAGCGTGCCGCTATGTGCATTCTCGGCAGCTCTTTTGTTAGCGGTATTCTTTACGATTTCGAAAGAATGGCACCGGAAGACAGATTTAATTTCGGAAACTTCTGGTTCCCGACTATTACAAATGATCCACTCTGCTGTGGACCATTTCGAGGCGTTGGCGGCGGCGGAATGACTCTCGCAATTTTGAAAAAAAATGACCCGTGGCACGAAACTAATGTTGTTGACTTCTTCCAGTTTATTACCACGCCTGAATCCGGGCGCATTATGGTTAAATCTACTATTGAAGATAAACAACCGCTTGTCGGCCCGCTGCTGATTAAAAATGTTAAACTGCCGAAAAATCTCGCCGATAAATATTCCGTTTTTATGAATAGAGGTTTCGAAAAATTTAACTTCAGAGGCCTGCTCGATGAGCAGGAAAGTGTGAATGAATGGGTCGTTATAGTGCAGGAATTTATGGGTGGACGAATGAACTTCGACGATTTTTGCAAGGCATTTAATTCTCTAATGAAAAAAGCGGCTAAAAGATTGGCCAAACGAGACGGGAATGACCTTGATCCGGCCACTAAAGACAAACTTCCGCTCATCATTAAAGAAAAAAATAATTGGAATCCTTTTGAAAACGGTTCCCTTATGCTTGCTGTTATTTTAATTATTTTTGTTTCTTTCGCGATTTTTAATATCAAAAAAGCAAAAGGCCCCAAAAAGAATATTACTAAAATCGCTTTTATTCTTCTCTTTCCTTCTGTCTTTATCCTCGCAACTTTTAATTATTTTCCCGCGCTGTCAGGCCTTTATCACGCCTTCACTAAATGGGAAGAAGGACAGGCAGCTTCTTTTAACGGCTTAGATAATTTTAAACAACTTCTACACGATAGAGCTTTCTTTATCGGCATTTGGAATATGATTATCCTGCTCTGCGCGGGTTTGTTTAAAGCTCTTGTCGTTCCTTTCGTTGCCGCTGAACTTATACTCGCGCTTGTAAGCAATAAACTGCAAAGATTTTTTAGAACCGCGTTCCTTTTGCCTATGGTTGTTCCTGGTCTCGTAGGAATTCTTATTTGGAGATTTATTTATGACCCCAATGTCGGAATGCTTAATCAGGCACTACAATCAATCGGTTTGGACAACCTTGCATCCAATTGGCTTGGAGATCCTAATCTCGCTCTCGGTTCAATTATCTTTATGGGATTCCCCTGGATCGGCGCATTCGGTCTATTGATTTATATGGCCGGACTTATGAATATCCCAAGAGATATTAATGAATCGTTCAGTATGGAATCAACAAACGTTCTTAAAAGAATTTGGCATATCGATATCCCGCTCGTAAGAGGGCAAATCCGTATGCTCACAATTCTCACTTTTATAGGCAGTGTGCAGGATTTCCAAACAGTCCTGCTTATGACCCGCGGCGGTCCCGGCACAGCGACTTATTTACCGGCGTTAAGAATGTATTATGTTGCGTTTACGTATTCGCATTTCGGTTATGGCGCCGCGATAGGATTAGTTTTATTTCTTATAATTTTATTAATCACTATTATAAACCTAAAAGTTATAAAACCAACGGAAGAAATGTAAATTTGTACTTTTGTCTTTGTGCTTTGAACTCGCGTAAGCGCCCCGCGTATGCTGGGGTTGGCCTTTGACTCCCTTCCTGTCTTAGGAGGGGGCCCTTTAGGGCGGGGTGGTTTTGATTTAGTCCATAAAGCACAATCGACAAATAATGTCGCGAACAACCTATAAAATAATACTAAAAATGTTGTAAACAACCTATAAAATACAACATTAATTGACTTTTAATCAGTTTTAAGCTATAATAATAGTATGTTTGACAGAAATTTAGAAACCTATTTGATTAATTGGAAAAATCGGCTTGACAGAAAGCCTCTAGTCGTTCGCGGTGCAAGGCAGGTGGGGAAAACTTTTACTATTAAAAAATTCGGCAATGAATGTTTCGATAATATTATTTATCTGAATCTTGAGCGCCCCGAAGATTTAGAACTTTTTGATGAGAATATATCAGTTCAAAAATTTATAGAACTAATCCAATTAAAATTTAATTCCTCTTTAATTCCAGGTAAATCATTGTTATTTATTGACGAAATTCAGTCATCTGTTGTCGCAATGAAAATGTTGAGATTTTTTTATGAGGATCACACCAAATTACATGTTATTGCTGCAGGTTCACTGTTAGAAGTTAAAATTCTCAAAGAAGGGTTTTC
>QMOL01000028.1 GCA_003648225.1 Chlamydiota bacterium | reverse complement strand
CGTGCGTCGCCATTGCCGTAACTCTTCTTTTTTCAGTCATCACAATACCTCAAAAAGTCATCCTCAAGTATTACAATACCAATCGCAATACCCGCTTTATAAATGACAATGCCAAAAATCACGTTCCCGGTGTATAAAAAACGGCGGTAGGTTCAAATAGTAGATAACCATGGGTTATCATAGGTTACCAAAAGTTATCCAAGTGAGGTGATGTATATGAAATTTTGGGATGGTAAATTAACAATATATCATACAAAAACAAAGGATAACCACAAGAGAAAAAAAGGATTGATCGCCGTGCCAAAACATATCAGTGATACCTACGAAGAAACTACTCCGGTACGAATTTACATTTCTGAAAATAACGACATTGATAACTATCTCAGGCGTGATAAAATTCTCTTTAAACTTTTCAATTTTGCGATAAAAGAGAAGAATATGACGATTATAAAATATATGAAAAGCAAGCTTACCGATGAGGAAATTAAATTCTTACAGGAAATGGCAAAATGAGCTGGGATATATTATCTGAACCAGACGAAAAAGAAGAAAGTAAAAAAAGAATGAAACCAGTCGGTTTTTACCCGCCACCGTCGAAAGTAGATACTGAATCAAGACGAAGAACTACTAAAATAAGAAAATTCAGAACTTATGACGAGTTTATCAAGTATTGTAAAAATCATAAAACGGATAGTTATTGTGATGAATTTATCAAGTATTGTGAAATCACACCACGCAAGCATTGGCGGGCAATCGTGATGAAGTTTATAGACATTCAGAATAGGTTATAGGAGGTTGATAAGAATGATTGAAAAAACCTGTCCGGTTTGCAATGCGAAATTCTACACGGAAGTGAAACAAAGAAAGTATTGTAGCAGGGAATGTTACAAGAAACGGAACCGGAATGTAGAACTGGAACGGTCAAGAAAAATCACGATCGAAAGACGGTTAAGAATGCTTGACAACGTGATAATAAGGTGCCACGACATGGGTATCACCGTAAGCGAAAACGTGATCAATGAATGCAAGGAAAAAATTAACACGATAAAACACCGCATTACCATGAAGGAAATCATGCGATTAATATACGTGATTTCGCGACGGCAATGCCGTGATTCCATACCGTTTAATAAGATACAGGAAGTGGCATTATCCTTCGGCGTGAAATTCAAGCTAAAAAGCAAAGAAATATCCAAATTATTTTCCGAAGAAGAAACAAACTTCTGCCCAACCCACAACCTGTTAATCCACAACATACGAATGCTACCAAAAAAGTATCCCGTGTATGAAGAACTACTACCATTCGCCGAAAAAATCGCAAAACATGAAGACAACGAGTTAATAGGCAAGTCAACTTTGGCACGGGCGGCGGCAATATGGTATCTCGTGGTAATAAATCATTCCGCAAGACCAGAAGGACTACCACTACACACGCAGGAAAAAATCAGCCACTTCTACGGCATAACCGACGTAACAATGCGAAACATACTGACAATCTACAAAAAAAATATAAAAAAAGAATTAAAGTAATATAACAGAAACGTTATTAATCTTCTGTATATTACTATTTTTTAAATATTCCTTCGGGTCAATTGCTATTACCACGCATTCATTCGCTTCATTAATATAATCAAGCACCTGACCGACGCACCTATCTTTTTCGGAAATTTTTGTTATATATTTAATTTCAATCGGTATATTATTCAAAGAAATATCTGCAGTTCTACCACCGAACACTTTTCTATATTGAATAAATTCATTCCACCGACCGCAAAGCAAACCCCAAACCACGAGTTCTAATTCCCGTTCATTCTTGATTTCTAATCGTTTTATATCAAGTTTTGAAAGAAAATTAACAATCTTTTTCCGGGTAGGAAGATTACGTTCTGACATTATCTATTCACCGGTTTATACAGGTTCAAACCGAGCTTCATATTTTCATGTCCTATCGGCACGTTACCACGCGTGGTCGCTATCACGGTCGAAAGACCGCTTTTCGACGGGCGACCTTCTTTGGCCAAGTCGATAGTAATTATTAACTTGTTGTTTTCAATCTTCAGGTCAACATTTTCCATACACATCACCTCGTATTTTTTTAATATACTTCTGTTTCCATTCCAAAGCGTATTCCACCTTCTTACGTGTTGAAGGTTGATTTAACCACCATTCAATCATTGAAATGAACAATGCTGCGGGCGAAGGATACAAACCACAATCCACGAGTAAATCTACATTGTCGGCATGGCACAAAGGTAATTTTATTTCATATTCACGGACGCCATTTGACGCATTTTTCACCACGTTGTCAACTTCGTTTGAATCTATGGTGATTATCAACCGGTTATTTTCGATTTTTAAATCGATAACATTCACCACCTATTCTTCGGTATGAATCACTATACCACGGTAGGATATAAACATATCTGAGAGAATCCCTTCCCGGTACCCTTATATGTACCCTTATAAGGGTACTTATTTGTACCCTTTATTTATCACATTATATAATAAATAATAATTATATATTATAATCACGCGCGTTTTCGTCGTTACATGCATTTCTTGTTGCCGCCCCCCCTGTTGCGCACGTCCCGTGACGCTTCGCTACGGACATTCGCTTCCGTTGCACTCCAGCTCATGTCCGTAGCGTGACATTTTTTCGAATCCGTCCTATTTAAACTATTCTCCAAAAAGTCGGCGAATACTCATTTTTGAGTAGGCTTTAAATATGAATCGTGATACCTACTCATTTTTGAGTAAGTAAAAAAACTAATGGTCAGTCATTAATTTTTTTAATACCTAACTTTTGTCATGCAAAATCTTAATATACTACAACATAATATGATATTACAGGTGATTCATATGGAAAAAAAGTTAAAGTGTAAGCATTGCGGTTATGAATGGCAACCAAAGGTTGAAAAACCAAAAATATGTCCACGCTGTCGGGCGCGGTTAGATTATGGCAGGTGGAAATTATATGACTGAAGAATTAATGTTTAAGATCCGTGAAACATACGAAGATATCGTGGTATGCCTTGTGGGAATGTTACAAAACATTTCCAAAGACATGAAAACAGGAATACGGGCTGGTAGGAACTACGGCGATTTGAAGATTCAGTTAGATCGTTGGATTACCTTGTATGAAATACTAAAAAGGTTACTAGCGGATAGTTTTTATAAATTCGTGCTTGCGGCTAAATCGAAGAACGATAAGGTGGCGTGAATGTTGACCGATAACGTGATTGACGAGCGTTATTACATTCATTCGAAGTGTTGCGGGGCGCATTGGGAAATGGTCTGGGATACGAAACGGAAGATAGTCTATTTTGAATGCGAAAAATGCGGTCGTGATTCCGGGATTGTCATTCCGGATACATATCTGAATAAGAAACCAAAATGCGAGTGTTGTGATAATGAATGACGTTACGGTTTGCATTGTCCGGCGAAGGCAATTAGACGAGATTGATCGATTTTGCAGGAGTTATACGCTTAAAATGGTCGAAAATTTGAAGAAACGCGGTAACGCGTATCTCGTGGAATACATTACCGACGAAGATATTGACGATTTTGCTTCGGTCAGGAATGAACTGACGAAGGAATCTTTAACCGAATGGGTATTACATTTGGACACGGACGAATGCCTGATTAATTACAAGGAAATCGAACGGTCGTTGCTTAAATCGGTGAATGCAATCGGATTCAAGCGACATAATTATTTCGGCGATTACGAGCACGTTCGGGTCGATTCAGGCTGTTATCCCGACGTCCAATTTCGGTTATACAGAAAATCGAATTTCGAATGGACGGGCAAGGTCCATGAATACCTGATACCAAAAAGATCGTCGTTGCGAATGTACAAGCACCCAACGGCGTTTATTGCGCATTTTGGTTGGTTAAAACCGAAAGAATACCAGAAACAAAAACACGACCGGTATCACCTGATTGCAGGAAGAAAACCCGACTGGGAATTCCCGAAAATAGAAGAAGTGATCCTGAAAAAAGTTCCGAACATAAAGAATATAATAAAAAGTGAGGTGGTGTGAATGGAAGAAGTATTTTCTACACGGCGAAAAACCGAAACCATACTTCGGCTTGCCAAGCAGAATGGTTACGTTCCACTTAAGGAATTAAAATCTGAAATGGGTTTAAACGGTAGCACGGTTTACAAGATAATGAAGGAACTAATGCTCCGGAAGGTAATCACGATAAGAAATATGAAAGGAAATGTTAGTAATGCAAAAGAATGCAAGTTAATACTTCCGGAAGACGTCCGGAATGCGATCATAGTTATAGACAAGTATTTCAGGAATGGTGGAAAGTAATGTTTAGTCGTTGCATGGAAGCATACCTTAATTGGCAAATGAAAATTTATAATAAATACTGTCGCAAGTGTGGTTTTAAAAACACGCCGTATAATAAAGAACCGTGCAAGTCGTGCGACGTGTGGAAGGTGAGATAATGGATAGTTTCTTGGTTTGTGGTGGAATGGGTTTCATAGGTAAAGAGGTGTGTAAGGAACTGAAAAGGCGCGGTCATTCTGTTTACATTTATGATCAAAAAATAAGTAATTATGAAGTGGCATGGTTTGACGGGAAAGAAGTAAGCGTTGATTTGGGTTTTAAATTCTGGTGGGAAGTGTTTGAAGTTATTGACGTGGTGGTTTCATTCATTTCGGTGCCACGTATT
The DNA here is from genome assembly GCA_003648225.1 of Chlamydiota bacterium. Taxonomy (GTDB): domain Bacteria; phylum Auribacterota; class UBA3054; order UBA3054; family B51-G9; genus B51-G9. The sequence goes on along the minus strand of QMOL01000028.1, from coordinate 12,291 downwards.
GCGTATTGCGAAAGACATAAGGACGAAGCGTTTCGGTCGAACGTGTTAGAAAATGTTAAGATAATTGATAAATGCATTGAATATGATAAACCGTTCGTTTTCGCAAGTTCGCTTGAAGTTGTATCGAACGGTCGAAGTTATTACAAGCATACCAAGTATATCATTGAATACCTGCTGAATTTCCTTCATGATAAGTATATCGTGATTCGGTATTCACACGTGTTTGGCAAGGACGATCCATATGAAGATCGGATCATTACGAAGTTTCTAAACGGCAAGTTTGAAGTGTATAATAACCCATTCAAGAAATTCTATTTTACTTACCTTCCTGACGTGGTAAAAAGAACCGTTGATATCATATTAAATAACACGTGGAACGGCGAAGTGTATGACATTATCAGCCAAGAACCACTCACGTTGGATTATATCATTACGGAAATATTCAAGCAAGATAGTTATACCGTGATTCATAAACCAGAATTGAAGGATTTTGAATCCACGGGCGTGGGTCTATTAGACGGCAAAGACATAATCGTGCGTGGTTTAGAGGAGGTTATTAAGAATGGCAAGATCAGTGTTGATTGATTATCCTTCTTTTTTTGGAACGCCAAAGTTCTGGATAGAAGCACATGAAAGTGATGGTATCGTGATATTGGACGCCGAAAGATATTCTATGGATCGCTGTGAATATAATGGTAATAAAATACCCGTGGCAATGCCACCAGATCGCGTCTTTTCGTTGATAAGGATATGTAATTTTGATTCTTGGTGGCAAGAGCGAATGTGGAAAAGCATTTATGATCAGTATCACGCTTCACCATTTTTTGACACGTTTAAAGACGAAATCAAGCGCGTGTTGTGTGGTCGATATTATTGTAATCTTTCAGATTTCTTTTTGGACATGTTTACGTGCTTGTATAACATTCTGGATTTGAACACGCCGGTACTCATGGAAACTTCAATTCCATTCATGCACGAACACTTCACCGATAGAATCATTAACATTGCCAAGTATGTTTGTTCTTCCGTCGTGAATTTACCGGGATATTTAAGGAATGACATTCAAAAAGTCAAGTTCAAGTGGCAAAAAATGAAATTAAACTTCTTTTATGATTACAGAAATGACATGTTAGAAATGCTATTCGCAAAAGGGAATGACGTTAGGAAGTGGTATGAATGAAAATAATGTTAATTTCGGCATTACAGGAGTATGGGTGGTGGGATAAGGTTACAGATCCACCCCGTTATTATAATTGGGGTGCCTTAGGTGATTTATTCCCAAAAGAAGTATTCTATTGTCCCACGTCCATATTCATGAGTTTTGAAACCTACCCGAAAGCGTTTGATATTGTATTCGTTCAACAGGCAAAAGCGCCAATTAATTATCACCTGAAAGTAATCAAGAAAGTAAAATTACTAATGCCTGAAGCTAAAATCGTGTTATTACAAGAAGGTGAAATACAACGGTTATTTGAATTAGAACCAGAAGAACAGGTTCGGCATTGTGAAACCGTGCGGGATAAAGTTGATTTGGTTTACACGCACGAAGACGATATATCATTTGTTTTGTATTCAAACCTGCAGATAACCAGAAAGTTTTACACGCCATATCCGGTTAAATGGGTTAGTCAATTTAAAATTCCATTCAACGAACGGAAGTATGATTTAATTTCGATTGGTTCAATGTCAAAGGTGTATGGTGGGATTCGCACGTGGACGTTACAACAGGCCATTCCGGATAAGAAGATCCTATTAACAATGTGCAATCGTGGGAATGGATTTTATTCTAACTGGAAGAATGTAGATATTTTACCCGAAATGCATTGGCACGAATGGATTAAACGCGTTGCGGATTGTAGATACTATTATAATCCAATGCCCGTGATAGGCGCAAAGTCATTTGACCTTGCGTGCTTGTCGTTAGACGTGTATCCTTCACAATATCATTATGAAGATTATAAATCACTTTGTTTACCGTTAGAATCATACGATTTTCCTATCCGAAAAGAAGTAATCCGTGAAGAACTTGAAGAGGTGTTACGGTATTGAAGATTGCGTTGATTTGTCCAAGATACTTTAATCCAGAAGAAATATGGGGTGAATCGCTAGAATTCATGCAGTTACAATCGGTCTTGCAACGAATGAACTTCACGGCGCACCTGTATGACATAACCAATTGGCAGGGCGCCATCACCAAACCGTATGATATCGTGATTAATAACTGTAATACCTACGGCGGAATACACCACGCAATGTCAATATGTCCTGCGGTAAAGATATTTTGGGTCGTGTCATCACCCATTAACATGCAATGGATACTGACCGAAGATTACGGTTATGATTTTTATCTGTCGATAAGTGAATCACACGTGAATGAAATCCGACAAAGCGGTAAGGTTGCTTACTTTGTAGAATGCGCCACGGATACGTGGACGTTTCACCCGGATTTTATGGGCAATTATGATTGTAATTACTTATACGTGGGTAATTACGACGACCGGAAGATTAGTTTACTAATGAAATATTTCCGGGATAAAGACAACATTCACGTGTACGGTAATGGGTGGGACGCTTTTTATCACCCGTCTATCACGTGGAAAGGAAAATACATTCCGTATGAAGAAACACGACGCGTCTATACACAAGCAATGAATGTATTTGCAATCCACAATCAAGACATGATAGAACGCGGAATGATACAAGGTCGCGTGTATGACATTCTTGCGTGCGGTCAGCCGAAGAAGAACATAATTACCAATCAGGATATCAGTCGCGTGGATATAGAAAGATTGGATTATAAGTATCGGGTGAATGAAATATTAGATATAATTGATAAAAAGGAATGGAAGCGATAGAATGATTGCTTTTATTATTAACGAGAAAAACGAGATATTAAAATTCGATAATGACGACGACCTTTCAGACTTCCTGAAACAACAAAAAAAAGGGTCAAGATTAACGATACATTATTGCACTTACAAAGTGGAGTGTGTATTCTGAATGAATGAAAATAATAAAGTAGATCTTGACGACGATTTGTATGGAAATGACGAGAATAAGACATTAAATAAGTTGAAGTCGTTTTTACAATGCCACGATTGTGAATACTTCTCAATGTTAGAAGCCTGCGATCGGACTATCTTGTGGTGTTGGGAAGATAACTTACTTTGCTATGAAGCAGATAAGTGTCCGTATAAAAAGAAAAAGGAAGTTTAATAAAATGAATGAAAGAATAAAGAACTTAAGGGTCGTGAAGTGTTGTGCAAATTGTGCGCATTATAAAATTGATTACGACGGTTGTAGTAAATGTCGTTTAGGAGATCATAATCCGTGGTGGGATAACATTTGTGATGCGTGGGAAGCTGGAGAATGTTACGAATGGGCATTGAAAAAATTAAAAATGAAACTTAAAGAAATGGAAAAGAAGTCTGATAAGAGTTCAGATTTTAAAGTTATTCGTTGTGAAACTTGCGTGCACTACGAGAAAAAAGACAATAAACATTATTGCACGGCATTGAAACTGGAAACAGATAATCTTGCTTGTGCATTATATCAAGAAAAGGAGGTTTGATAAATGAGGTGTCCACACTGTAATGAATACCTTTTTTGCCAAGAATGTGGCGAATTGGTAGATTTTTCCGAAAAAGAAGAAGAAAAATGTAAATCTTGTAATAGGGTTACGGTTTTACCGGAAGGTTTGGTTGAAAATCTGTTATCAAAAAACGCGATAATTGTTGCGCAGGATCACTTTTGGGCGAATGATAAAAAAGGTAATCGTTATCTTATTTGCCCTAAAGGTGTCGTGGTAACAGATCCGAAACTGCTCACGAAAAAAGAAAAGAAAATGCGTAATGCAAGAGTTACGCTTGAAAAACAGGAGGTTTGATAGAAATGAATGAAAGAATAATATTTCGAGCGACCGATTTAATTGCAGACCACCCAAATTATTTTGACCCAAAAAGGAGAGATCCGGGTCAATGGTTATGTTATTTAATTTATGGTAAGGATTGGCAAAATGACGAACGCTATCTTCATGACGAGGAACATTTTCCAGATTTCTTACCAGAAACCGAAGAAAAAATCCTGCGGTTCATAGAATTAATGGAAGGAAAAAAGAAGGTTTGAATAATGGTAATGAAACATTCAGATTATCGCTTGATTCCCGACGAAGTGGTTTGGGAAATTGTTAAAAAAATGCAAAAAGACCTGCAGGAAGGTAAAATAAAAGTAAAAGATATCGACCCACGGTTATTAAGTGGTGATACAGAAAATCTAAAGGTGGACAAAAATGGATCTGTGTAAATACTACGACAAGGAAACCCGAATATGCCGCGCACAAGGTGATTCAAAGACCATTTGCTTGGTTCCCACGATCGAAAAATGTCAGTTCCGGGATAATCCGAAGTTTGACCGCTTGACCTTGTTAGAAAAGCGGATAGAAAAGATAGAACGCGTGATAGAAGCGTTGGGTAAGTGGTTGAATATAGACAAAGAATAGTGAGGTAGAATGGTAAAACGCTGTAAATACTGTTATTATTTTCAATACGAAGACTATATCGGTTTTTGCACGTTTTGGGAACGGAACGTGGAACGCACCGATTATTGCGAAGAATTTGAAAGTGTAAAAAATAAAGTGAGGTGTGAGCATGGTCGATAAATACGCTTTAAAAAAGTATTTGAAAGAAGCAATCGAATTACCTATAAATGATATTGAACGGGAAGCATTAAATTACATTCGTAAAATGGACAAAGAAAGAATATCCGTGTTGTTACTACGGTTGGTATCATTTATGGTAAATGTTCATATCTATTTGGATTCCGAGTTGGAAAAAGAATGAAGATACCAGTTGAAGATCGGTTTATGACCTGTAGGGAGATATATAACATGATTAAGGACGCAAAAGAACGTGGTCTGAAGATAAACTTAGGTGGTTCCGTAACTTGTGAAGGTTGTTTTGCGTCATTTCCGTTAGATATGTATCTCCGTGGTGAGGTTTATCATAATAAAGATTGCCCAATTAAAAATTTGAAAGAGAAAATGAATTGTTATATGATAGCTACGATATTCCGTAATAATAAGAAGGTTGTTTTTTGTCCATACAATTACAAACAAGAACCGTCATTAAAAAGGTGCATGAAATGTAAATATTACATTCGTAACGACGGTGATAAGGTGTATTGTAAAATAAATAAGGAGCGTAAAATGAAAAGAATGAGACTTTGGGATATTATCTGGTGTCGGGCACAAGAGGGTTCTTTTGAGTTGTGTAATAATTCAGATATATGTATAAACGGAGATCTATGTAGGAGGATTTAGGCGTGAATAAAGAAGATATGATTTTTTATGCTGAAATGTCGATTATCATATCATTTTGTAGCACGTGGGTGGTGTTTTTACCGTTTATATTATATTTTGGATTCGGTTTTATTCCATTATTATTGGTAACAACCACGATAGTATCTTTTCTCTTGTTTATTGGTTTTTTATTAATAGATAGGTTTCTGGAGGATTAACAAATGCCACGATATTACTATTCTGCAATGATTGAAATCAGCAAGGAAACGGCGAAAGAGGTCGTGGGTGAATGGGAAGCGGATTTTTCCACGCGCTCGTTACCGGCATTAAAAGAAGAAATAATAAAATGGTTAAAAGAATTAAAGGAGGAATGATAAATGAAGGATTGTTATAATTGCTTGCATTATAATACCTGTTATTATTTGAAAAAGGTATGGGACGACAAGTTGTATTTTGCATTCAAGAAGAAAAATGGAAATTTTCTTGCAGAAATTTGTCATTTCTACGAAGAAAAGGAGGAATGATATATGAAAGATTGCATGAATTGTTTGTATTACGAAACGTGTTATTATGTAAAACGATTGTTTCAACTCGGAATATACCGGGCGATAAAAGGAGAAGGGTTACACTTCGCTGAAGTTTGTAAGTATTATAAAAAGAAGGAGGATAAAGAATGAATGTTCTGTTTACAGGTAATATTTACGGCAAAGTTCGGTTAGAATTATACTATACGGAAGAACTGAAAAAATACGTTAATCTATTCACGTTTGACACGCGAAAGATCCTGAAGATAGATCGTGGTTATAATTGGAATCACCTAATGTCAGACTTGTCGTCCATAACGCGATCGAAAAAATATGACACTTACTACCGCACGTTGATCGACTTTTGCAAGAATAACGACGTGAAATATTATATCTGGTGGAACGATAAGAATGTAGCACCTGAATTGTTATATGAATTACAAAAGTTAGGTGTTAGGACAATCGGCGTGTGTAGCGACGACCACGCAGGAACTGACTATTACAAGCATTGGGTCGGCGTGTTTGATTTGTACTTAACGACCGATCCGGGCAAGGCAAAGAAATTTGATAAAGCAGAATTCTTCAATCCGTGTTGCGTGTTACCATACATAAAGAAACTTGACGTGCCAAAGGACATTGACGTGTTATTTTATGGTTCGTTGTATCCGAATCGGGTAAAGGTTCTTGAATACCTGAAAAAAGAACTGAAAAAAGACGGAATTGACATCACGGTGTATTCGTCTGCTTACAACAATGAAGTGTTCCGGGAAGGATTAAACAGGTTAATAAATCGTGCGAAAGTAACCGTCCATGTTAATCACCCGGACGTGCGGATTGCTACCTTGCGGTTCTTTGAAGTGCTTGGAAGCGATAATCTTCTTGCGACGGATTACTATCCTGAAGAAATTTATAGTTATCAAGACATACTATCCGGGAAGTACTTCGGCAAGGAAAACCTGTTGAATTTCATTCGGGACGCGTTTGAAGTCAGGTTATGGGAAGCACGGGACGGTCAACGGGAGTTTATCGTGAAGGATTTTACCGTGCAAAAGCGTGTTAAAGAAATGATAAGTAAAATCGAAAGGAGGTTCAAGAATGATTAATTTCGTTCAAGACATATTGAAGAAGATAAAAACAATACAAGAAAGTGCCAAGGCGTTCGGCGTGAGTTGTTATACTTGTCAGCACGAGTATGATTACAGGGAGTATTGTCAACATTGCGTGATGAACGTAGAAGGGTTATATTACGAACCAAGAGTTAAGAAGAAAAAAAGAGGTGATGTGTAATGAAAATAATAAGAGAATTTGACAACGGAAAAGAAATCCGGTCAATAGAATTTGACGTGTATGGTGAAGACATACCAATCAAGTTATTACACGACGCTTTGGATTTCCTATCCGAATGTCATTCGTCCGTTCTTTATAGCGTCGACGACGAAATCGGTCGGTGTTATCTAACGGGTTACGTGGAAGAGGATAAGAATGACTGAAAAAGAGATAAAAGTGCATTGTTTAATGACGCGTTGGGATTTGGCGATTAACCACGACGTGCAATTTCCACCAGAATGCTTCGGCGAAGACGGTTATTTAATAAACGGCATTTGCTTGAAGGAATTAGGACACGACGGCGAACACGAGTTTGTCCCGCTTAACGAAGTAAGAGTAACATTCAAGAGGAATGAAAATGACTGAAGAGAATATTGATAATTGGTTAGCAAAGCAGATAGAAAGATTACTCCAAATGCCGAAAGTAAAAGCGGATAAAGTTGCAATTGAATATCTTAATACGCTTCCGAAAGAAAAAATTAACGAACTTATTTTTCGTTGCTTTACATTTATCATGATTTGGTCTGATAAAGTTGATAAAGTTCATGACTTATTGGTGAATAAAAATGACTGAAGAAGATAACATGCAGAAGATCCGGGAAATGATAGAAAATTTGATTTCTTTGAAATTAAAGATCAGAACGGCGAATTACGATAATAACGTTGATTTTCTCATAATATACCGGAACGAAAAAACCGGTATCACGTTATTATCAAACATATCAGTCCCATACGATTATCTTGCCGACGATAAAATAGATTGGAAAATCATGGATTATAAAATAACCAGTTCGTTGTTTGACATTGAAAATGAACTTGCCGTGTATGTTGGAAGGAGGAGAATGAGCGTATTCATTTCAATCCTACAATATTGGTTTGATTTCTTTAAAGCACAAGTGAACCCGTATTCCACGCAGGATCCGGAAAAATATGCTTTTGAAGAAATAAAAAAGTTGATCAACTTTGCCGGGTATAGATAAAGAAAAATTAGACGACATGAAAGTGTCAATAAAAGCAATTGTAGAAGCGATAGAACGGATACTAAAGAAAGTGAACATTGATTGCGAACATTGTAAATACAAAGATTGGTTTGCATGTAATATTTGCATACTAAATACGGAAGGATTGTTATTTGAAGAAAAAGAAACTTGATCATTCTAACAGGGATTTAATCCGGCGAATGATAACCATAGAAAATTTGGTTAATCTATTTTCCTGTTCCACGGTAATGGCGGACGAAGCACGGAATGTTCCAAAGGTAGTAAATTTTAAAAGAATGTGCGATTTAATAATGAAATTTGAATCTGAATGGTTAAATGAAAAGTGAGGTGATGGTAATTGATAAATAAAGACGAGAAGAACGAGTGGTCATTCCACGACCGGTATTGTCGTAATTGTTTACAACCGGAATGCTTGACCGAAGAAGAAATAGAAAAATGCAAGACGTGGCAGGTAATGCGTCTTGAACACGACTTGAAAGATATTCATCAACCGTACAAAAGAATTAGAATCTAAAGGAGGTTTGATAACGTGGAATTGAAGGATAAAATAGAAATGTTTTGGTTTCAACACGTCATTAAGGGAAGTGTGTATAATTCTTTAACTTCCCTTGATAATTTTTTATTTAGTTTATTTCACGACCCAGAAGAAGTCATTCCGAGTTTGCTTGCGCTTTTGGCAAACATGTCAAAGTTTACATTCTTGTATGAGGTGTATAAATCGGGAAAAATAAAGAATTGGAAGTTGAAGGCATGAATATGACGATCGGGATTATCGGTTTGGGAACGGTCGGTCAGGCGCTTGCGAAAGCGTTTGGTCAAGTTAAAGGGTTGGACATTTTACTTTACGATAAATATAGAAATATAATGTATAAGTCTTCACAAGCGGCACGGGAAGACATTCGCAAGAAGTGTGATATTATATTCATTTGCGTGCCAACACCCACGAAACTTAACGGCGATCAAGATCTGTCCGAACTTGACGAAGTAATGGAATGGTTGCACCCAAAGGAAAAATCCAATCAAATTATCATAATCAAGTCCACCGTGTTACCGGGAACTACTTGGCATTATAGAAAAAAATACGGTGATGATTTCATAGCACCAATGCCGGAATTCTTGGACGAAAAAACTGCTTTAGCAGACGTTATTAAACCACGGCGAACACCCATTTTGGGTGCGTTGTATGACGAGCATATCGTGTACAAGGTTGAAAATTTATTCAATTTAATCTGGAAGGACGTTAATATTATCATTGTAAGGCCTACACACGCAGAATTGATAAAATACTTCACGAACTGTTATTACGCCTTGAAGTGCATGTTCGCACGACAAATACAGGAGATTATTATGAAAGACAACGATCCTTCGATAACACGCGTGTTAGAAGTATTTTCGGATAATCCACGCGTGGGTAAGGATCATTGGAAAGTAATGGAAAAAGGTAAATTTTCACTTGGCGGTAAGTGTTTACCCAAGGATCTACGGGCATTTGAAAAATGGTCAAGGGACAAATGCACGGACGTGGTAACATTTACCGACGGCGACGGTATTGAAGTTAAAATGAATATATTCAATTTCATTCGGAGGTTAGATAATGAATACAGAAAAAAAGACGGATTTGGATTTCGTGATTGAGAAGGGAATTCCGATCATTCCACGACACCACGGTAAAATATACCGGGACGGCAAGTATCTTTTTGAATTAATTAAAGACTTATTAAAAAGGTATGAAGAATGAATATTGACCAAGTAAAAAAAATAGCAGAAGAAGTCAGGGCGTTAGGTGAGGAAGTTACCATCACGGAAAATGCAAGCGGGTTCAAGTTGACCATAGGAAATCTCATGAACGTGTATTTTGATAAAATGCCATACCATTCAAAGCGGGATATTATTAACCAAATCATTTTCAAATATCTGGATATTTTGAAGGAGTTAGGCAAATGAGGTTTTATGTATGTGCAGAAAAATTTGTTATATGCATTTATTTAACATGTGCTGATGGTTTCGAGGAAAACATTCAGACATTTGATATGTCTATTAGACTCGATCCTGTAGATGCTGAGAAATTAAGAGATGAAATCACGACAGCTCTGAAGGAGTTAGAAAAATGAAAATAGAAATTGATGATGAAGAGATATTCTACCTGAATGAAGCGCTTACTGAAATCGGTAGTTGTGTTAGCGAAATTGAATATTGGCTACCAAAATTGTGGGAATGTATCAATGAAGCTGAAAAACTTCTCAAAATTTTTCATGAAAGGGTAGATGAAAAAATGAGTAAATTGTGAAAAAGAGTAGGAGTTGAAGAAATGAACGTTATCGGTGCAATGATAGTTTACAACGGCGAACCGTACGTCAAGTATGCAATTGAATCCGCATTACAACACGTTAAATATCTCGTCGTGGTGTATGGTCCACAAAAGGAATTCTTGAATGACAAGTATCACGACAACACCGCTACCATACTTGACAAGCTAAAATTCAAATACCGAGAGCGGATTATCGTCCTGCAACCCGAAGGTAATTATTTTGAAAACGAAGCGGATCAAAGAAATGGTTATCTCACGTTCATACGCGAAGAATTGTATTGTGATTGGTTATTCGTGATTGATTCGGACGAATTCTACAAGCCAAAAGAAATTGAAGTGTTATACCTTTTTGCAGAAAAAATAGACAAAGACGTGATACTTTACAATTTCAAGAATTTCTACGGTCGTATTCCCGAAGGTTTCATTTGGTATAAGGACAATCCGACGGGAATGTTGAAGTTCATTCGGTGGAAGGACGACCTGCAGTATTGGGATTTGACACGATTTAACAAACCACAAGTGCTTGATAACATAGGCGATTCTGATCACGTTACGTTATGGGAATGCCCGGATAGAATGATCAATATCGGTTCCGTGGTTAATTGTTATCATTACGGTCATGTTTGGTCAGAAGAAAGGTATGTTGAAAAGTTACGTGGGTCGTGCTTGCGGGATAGATTTAATCCCGAAAAACAGGAATTATTAAAATTAAATGAAGAAGAACAGAAGCGGTGGATACGAAACCATTACCCGTGGTTCCAAGAAAATTATCCACGACTAATGCAACTACGAAAATTCACTGACGCACACCCTGCGTTTATCTATAAAATGCGGGAGGAGTATCACGTATGAGATCGTGTTGGTTATGCGGTTCGGAAATAGAAGATAACCGTTTTTGTTTCAGGTGTGGGTTTGATAATATCGACATTGACCGGGATATCGTGATCCCACACACGTTTGACAAGATCGAAGTCGTGGAAGAAAAAGAAAATGTTAAACCTTACAAGGATCACCCACCGGGTTGGTTATACTCGGTGCTGGCGGCGGTTTCATTTATGGGATTTAACCTGTTTTTATTTTTTTATATAATTATAATAACGTGAGGTGATAAAATGAAAATCTTAGTAGTTTCTTTCGACATGATTCCGGGACGGTCGGGTGCATGGACCACGACTTGTGACCTGCTTGAACGGGATCACGAGTTATACTTTCTTTGCGGTCGTGCGCCTATCGGCACGGAAGAACTTGGTACCGTGATAGAAGGTCATAAGATATGGTATTTTGGATACGATCCCACGCGGTGTAAAAAAGCGATCGAATTAATAAAAGACAAAAATAACGAACTTCAATTTGATTTCGATTTTGCGTTGTGCTTGGGAGATCGGGAATCCATGATATGCGCCGAAATGGGCATTCCATTCATGACAAGGTATCACACGCTACCGTTTGATATTAATCTTGCACGTCGCGTGAAGGAGAATGCATTCTGGACAATTGAAAACCACGACCTGCCGGAATTGAATGACATTCGGGACGACGTGATACCGCATTGTATCGATCCAGAACGATACACGGAATGTTATAAACACCATTTGGAATTATCTTGGGACGGTGATATCAATGCCGTGTTATTAGCTACATTGAATTGGGTTGAAGACCCGATTACATTTGTTCAAGCGGTCAAGTCGTGTAAGAACGTGATAGGTTACGTGATTGGCGACGGTGTAATGGCGGACGAAGTCGCACGGGCAACGGAAGTTTCACGCGGTCGGTGCTTCTATGTAGGTAGTAGGAACAGAAAAGACATTCCGAACGCTTTAATGAACATGCACGTTG
>QMOL01000027.1 GCA_003648225.1 Chlamydiota bacterium | reverse complement strand
GTAAAATGTAATCCAATAGTTGGAGTCGCCGATTCCTTTCGTAAAAAAATTAAAAGTAAAATCGAAAATATTCACCTCCCGCCGGGTTATAATTTAGAATGGGGCGGCGAATATGAAAGTTCAAAAGAAGCCCAAGCGCCGCTGAAAAAATCTTTCCCTTTATGTGTGTTGGGAATGTTTTTAATTATCGTTTTCCTGTTCAATTCATTTAGAGAACCGATTATTATTATGTTAGTTGTTCCTTTATCAATAATTGGCATCTCCATTGGACTTTGGATTTTTAATCTTTCGTTCAGCTTTATGGCTATCCTTGGATTCCTCGGCCTTTCCGGAATGCTAATCAAAAATGCTATCATTCTTATTGATCAAATAAACTTGGATTTGAAAGCCGGGAAAACACAATATCAAGCAGTTTTAGATTCCGCTGTTAGCCGTTTGCGACCGGTTACAATGGCTGCCGGCACAACTATTTTGGGAATGTTACCTTTAGTTACTGACCCTTTTTACGCAAATATGGCGGTAACAATAATGGGCGGGTTATGTGCTGCAACATTCCTTACATTGATTTTAGTTCCTGTATTATATTGTATTTTTTATAGAGTTAAACCGCATATTGAAACTACTTCGGCATGAAGTGGATTGTTTATCAAAAGTTTATGAATTTTTTTCGCGATCCGGCTTTTATATTTGCAGCAACTTGCCAAAATCGTTAAAATTTGGCAAGTCAAGTTGCTAAATTTATTTAAAAATGATAAAATCTTTTTATGTACACTTATCCCAAAAAATACGATGTAATCGTTGTAGGCGGAGGACACGCCGGCTGTGAAGCGGCTCATGCTTGTGCGAAAATGGGACTTCCAACCCTTCTGATTTCAATCTACCTTGACACCATCGCGCAAATGTCGTGCAATCCGTCGATAGGCGGGCTCGGCAAAACACATCTTGTTCGCGAAATTGATGCGCTCGGCGGAATCATGGCGGAAGTGATTGACCATACCGGAATGCAATTTCGAACGCTTAACACAAGAAAAGGTCCTGCAGTTCAGGCTTTGCGAGCTCAAGCCGATAGATGGTCATATCAGCGTTACGAGCAATTTTTGCTTGAGAAAACTGAAAATCTTGACATAAAACAGGGGATTGTTGAAAATATTTTAACGAATGATAATAAAATCACCGGCGTTCTTATAAAAGGTGATGTTGTTTATCAAAGTAAAACGGTTATTCTTACAACCGGTACTTTTCTGCGCGGCCTTATTCATATCGGAAAAATGATGATTCCCGGTGGCAGAGGAGGCGAACTGCGTGCAGAAAAGCTTTCAAATTCTTTGGAAAGTCTTGGCTTAAATATTGGGAGATTAAAAACCGGAACCCCTCCGCGGCTGAATGCCCGAACAATTGATTTTTCGAAAGCTGAAGTGCAGAATGGTGATGATAATCCCCCTGCTTTTTCTTATAAGAATTCTTCGCCGCCTGCATTAAAGGACGTTGAACAAGTAGCGTGTCACATTGTCCGAACAACTTCTGAAACAAAAAAGATAATTGAAAATAATCTTGATCGCGCACCGCTATTCACGGGACAAATTAAGGGAACGGGTCCTCGATATTGTCCGTCAATTGAAGATAAAATCCACCGATTCGCCGATAAAGAATTTCATCAGATCTTTCTTGAGCCGGAAGGCAGAGAATCAAATGAAATTTATCCAAACGGTTTGGCAACCAGTTTGCCTTATGATGTTCAAATTGACATGGTTCATTCTATTCCCGGACTTGAAAACGCCGAGATTATGAGGCCGGGATATGCCATAGAATATGATTATTGTAATCCGTGTGAATTGCTTGTTACCTTGGAAAGTAAGAAAATACCGGGGCTCTTTCTCGCGGGACAAATCAACGGAACTTCCGGTTACGAAGAAGCTGCCGCACAGGGTATGCTTGCCGCAATTAACGCATCGGCGAAAGTGAAAGAATTAGATCCATTGATTTTTGCCCGTTCAGAAGCTTATATTGGCGTAATGGTTGATGATCTCGTTACAATGGGCACAGAAGAGCCATACAGAATGTTCACTTCCCGCGCGGAGTACCGCTTGCTTTTGCGACAAGACAATGCCGATTTGCGTCTTACGGAATATGGATATAAATATGGTTTATTGAATGAAAAAAGATATTCTTCGGTAATGAAAAAGAAGACGACAATTGGTAAAGAAATAGAAATAATAAAATCTACAAAAAAACATAATAAATCTATATTCAAATATTTGGGGAAACCGGAAACAACAGCAAAAGACTTTTTTGAATTAAGAAAAAAATGTGATGGTAAAATACCGGAAAATTATGACCCGGAAGTCGTTGAACAAATTCTCATAGAATGTAAATATGGCGGATATATCGATCGGCAAAGAGTGCAGGTCGAAAAACATAAAAAAATGGAGAGTAAAAAAATCCCTGATGATTTTGATTACTCAAAAATTCCGGGATTACGAAACGAAGGAAAAAATAAACTTAAAACCGTTCAACCGAAAACTATCGGGCAGGCAGGCAGAATTCAAGGCGTTACACCGGCTGATATCGCTCTTGTCATTGCCTGGCTGAATAAAAGAAGATAGGCGAAGCTTGCCCCCCTTCGGCAGGGGGACAAACGGCAAATACATTTAATAAACCCATTCTTCTGTTACTACTCATTTATAATCCCATATCGTTTGAGTTTATTATACAAACTTCTTCTTGACATTCCAAGTTGCGAAGCGGCTTGCGTTCGGTTGCCTTTACAAGCACCCAGCATATCGTTAATTAAATCGCGCTCGCTTGTTTCGATTAATGTAAGAGGCTCATTTGTATCTTTACGATAATCACTAAGTTTGTCAATTTTAAAATAGTCAGGCAGTACATCCGGTACAATTATATCTCCGAGAGACATAATAACCGCACGCTCCATCACATTTTCAAGTTCACGAACATTTCCAGGCCAGTCATATCGGAAGAGCAGCTGCATTGCATCGGGTGATATTGAACTAATGGATCTTCTGTTTTTGATTGAGAAAACAGAAAGAAAGTATTCCGCGAATGCGGCTATTTCTACACGCCGTTCGCGAAGCGGAGGAAGATGAATTGGCACAACACTCAATCGAAAGTACAGATCATTTCTGAATTTTCCGCTTTTTATTAACTCTTTAAGATTATGATTCGTTGCGGCAATAATTCTAACATCCGTCTTAATAGTTTCAGAGCCACCCAGGCGTTCAAACGTGCCTGATTGCAGCACACGCAGGATTTTGGCTTGAGTAGTCAATGTCATATCACCTATTTCATCAAGGAACAAAGTTCCTGTATCAGAAAGTTCAAAACGTCCTTTTCTTTTATCACTTGCTCCGGTAAATGCTCCGCGTTCATGTCCGAAAAGTTCAGATTCAAGCAATTGCTCGTGCAGTGCCGCACAATTAACTCTTATGAAAGGCTTATCAGCTCGATTGCTTAACTTTTGAATCGTATCTGCAATAACTTCTTTTCCCGTGCCGCTTTCACCTGTAATCAGAACCGAAGCCTCGCTTGGTGCAACGCGTTTAGATAATTTCAAGATATCATTCATGGCTTTACTTTTTCTAATAACGCCTGGGAATTCATCAGATGCCGTTTTGCTTTTGGTAAAATTGTTGTTCAAAGCTATTCCGCCGTATTTTAAAGCTCCTTCAATAGCGATAGCGAGAGCATCAATATTAACCGGTTTTTCAAGAAAATCATAAGCACCAAATCGCACGGCGCAAACAGCTGTTGGAATAGTACCGTGAGCCGTAAGTACAAGTACGGGGATTTTTTTATCTATAGTTTTAATTTGTTTGAGTGTTTCAATTCCATCTATCCCGGGCATCTTAAGGTCGGTAATGACAAGATCAGGTTTTTCTTTTTCTGTAGCTGGAATTGCAGCTTCACCGGTAGGGGCTTCAATAACACCATATCCTATTGATTGAAGATTAGCACGAAGCATCGCGCGATGATGTGTGTCATCATCAACAATAAGAATCCATTTATTTTTTTGATTATTTTTCATAAATTATTATTTTGAAGCAGGCAAAGTGATTACAAAAGTTGTGCCTTTACCTAATTCACTTTTTACAGTTATTGTTCCGCCATGTGTGGCAATAATGTTATCAACCACCGCGAGTCCGATACCCGTTCCGGTAGGTTTTGTGCTGTAATACGGTTGGAAAATATCTTTTATTTTATCTTTGGGAATTCCGGAACCGGTATCAGAAATCTTTATTTCAAGATCGTTTTCTATTGTCTTTGAAATAAACACCTCAAGAGTTCCACCGTCAGGCATTGCATCCAAAGCATTAAGGAGAATATTAAGAAGTGTTTGAGAAATTAAATGTTCATCAATCTTTACCTTTGGAAGCGAGACAGATATATCAGAATGTAAAACCACATTTTTAATACTAATATCCCGCTTAATAAGTTCAAGTATACGTGAAAATAATGGCTTGATATCAAGTGATTTAAATGACGGCTTCAGTGGTTTGCTGAATAAAAGTGTTCTTTTTACTATACTATTGAGATGATTCACCTCGCTGATGACAATATCGGCATACTTGCTCATTTCCGCATTATTAGTTTTTATAAATTCTTTTTTGAATAGTTGGGTGAAACCACCAATTGACCCAAGAGGATTTCGTATATCGTGTGCTAAAGTAGCCGCCATTCTGCCGATTAAAGAAAGTCTGTCAGCGCGTATTATCCCTTCGACAAGCTGCTTGTTTTCTTCCCGAACACGTTTTAGCGCGGAAGAAAGAGCACCGTGGTGCTGGACAATTGTAATAACATAAAACACTAAGGAACCCAAAATGAAAATGATAATTCCTGAAATCATCATACGGATCACTGCATGCCGGGTTAAAGCGTTAATATCATCAAGCGGTAAACAAATTCTTGCTAATGGAAGCGAATAGACATTATTTCTAAAAGGTCTGAATTCACGCAATGTTTTATGTTGATTTTTTCTATCAAGAAATACTTGATAAAATCTGAATGTCCGCTTACCAATTCGTTCCGCGTTATCAAGCAGAAGCGGTTTAGTAATACAAAATGACCGAACTCCGTTAGACGATGTTAAATAATTGTAATAATAAGGCTGTTTTAAAAGAATATTATATATATTAGTTAAATCTGGCTCGTAGAAATTAGTAGTAAAATCCTTTGAAACATAAAAAACTTTTAATGTCGGATCTATAAAACAAAACGAATTAAGATCTGAACGCCGGCAATTATCCATTATTAACGCGTGCAGTTTCTCCTTGTCCCATAAACGACGTCCGGTAAGTCCTATCCTGACAGATGATTCAAACGACTCAATAACTTTTAAGGATTCGCGTATCAGCGATTGTTCGAAACGTTCGCGCGTTCGCACGTAATCCATAATGGAATAAATGATGATAATAATTGCGAGGATTGCGATAGCCAAAGCAAATCCCCATAAAGGTATGCGCTTTTTCTTTAGATGATTAAGCATGCTTAAATAATACCATAAATGGTATTAATTAGTCAAGGTCAATATCACGAATCGGTTTGTAATTATCTATGCCTTCTTCGAGTGTCTTCTTGAGAGACTTTTCGAATAAATCGCGGCGATTGGCTTCCTTTTCTTTAATACCGGAGAGACTATTATCAAATAATGAGTCCAACTTCTCCGAATGCTCTTTTTGCGCGCGAAGCGCATCAGTAAATCTATCTCCGCTTGGTTTATCGACCAATGGTTTCCGTTCCTCAACAATCTCACCCGTAACTTTGTTAATCACGAGAATTGTATTGCAGCATGGACAGGTTATTTTGTAAGTTTGAATTGCAGGCATGATTATTTAACAATTTAATGATTTAATAATTTTTCATTCTTTTCAATCTTTTTAATTGTATCAATCTTTTCAATTGTATTGGTTTGCAGCCCGTAATCTTCATATTCATAAGTATGAAGATTAGGAGGATTGAAAAATTTATAATCTTTAACATTATAAATATTAGTGATATTGTTAGCAATGTCATAAAAGTTGGATACAACAACACTTTCGCCATTCGATAGAATATTTGATGTAATAACCCAGAAATTAGTCCATATATGCTCCGGCTCAAGTGAAAAATCACCAATGTCGGCAGATTGACTTATCGGAATTGGAATCCATCTTGCTACCGCTCCGTCAAAACCTTTTCCTTTAACGATCAGTGAATAATGACCGCCTTGCTGCAATCCTTTAATTGTAAAATAACCGTTTTTATCAGCAGTGGTTTTTATATTTTTTGAGTGAACCTTAATTTTAGCGTAAGGAATCGGTTCACCTTTTTGATTGGTAATACGACCGGTCATCACACCATTCCAATCACCCCATCCTTCCCATTCGATAAAGTTATAATCTTTGGGATTCTTTTTTTTCGCGTAAACAAAAAATACTGTAATGAAAAAAACAGAAAAAATTATTGTTATTAGTTTAATTTTCATTTTGTGGGCTCCAAGTCGTAACTGATATGTCGGCTGCTTGTTTTTCATCAGTAATTAGTTACCAAATCTTAAATTTAAAGTTTCAACCGGCATACGCCGGTCACTTTGCGAGTTTCAAGTTTCAAGTTTCAATCTCCCTATATTATATCTACATCATTAATATCTATCCAGCCTTTTTTCTTATCAACACGAATTTTAGCACTCCCGTCTTTCTTTTCAAGTATTTTTATTTCCGTTCCATTATGAACCACAAACATTTCAGCATAAGATGCTCCAGGACCGGCTCTGACAATTGCCTGTTTGGCAACAACAACCGCAATGGAATGTGATGATACATGATAAAATTTAGCACCGGCGGCGCTGCCGATAATTATAAGAATTACAGCTGTTACTTTAAAAATACTTTTGATTAGTGAATATGGGAAAAAAGTGTAAACCGATAATGAAATAAATAATAGAGCAATTAAAAATGACGTTATCCATAAAAGCTCATCTAAACTGAAGTTGTAATACAAAAATAAAAATTGCCGCAATGCAGCAGGAGGTTCACTGGAACCAACTTTATCAACTGTTTGCCCTCGCGCGATATTTAAATTTTCTAAAACATCACCGTCACGCGGAAGTAATTGCTGCGCTTTTAAATATGATACAATTGCTTTGCCGAGATTGCCGTTCCGATAATAGGCGTTCCCAAGATTATAATAAAGTCCTCCGGGTGTAAATCCGAGTGAAACAGCCTTGTTATAAAGTAATATCGCTTTAGAATAATTTGTGCTTTTGTAAAACTGATTAGCCTGGATGAAAGTAGTGTAAGCATCGTCTTTCGCAATACAGCTTTGAGTAAAAACTCCGCTGACAAAAAGTACAATTGCAAACGCGTAAATAGAAAATTTATAATGTTTCTTTAACATTTTCATTTTATTTTTAATTAATAATTCAGGTAACCTCTTTATCTATCCTCGCTATTAATTTCTCACTTTCTTTGTATTTCTTAACAGCTTTCTCTTTTGAGAATTCACCCGGCGCAAATCTCCCGAAATCACAGTATTCAAGTATTCCTTTTGTTTCTTCAATTGTGCTTTCAGAAACGTTTCGCCCGGCTAAAAGTTTTGATAAAGTTAGTGCCGTAACCTGCTGGGCCGGAACGTGTATTTTATCGGCAATGAAATGAGTTAACGCGTCAGACAACTCTGAATAAAATTCTTTGCTTTTATTGGATTTTAAAGCGTCATGCGCTTTCTTTAATCGCATCTTCATTAGTCTTGACGCGTTTGTTCTACGGTACAGAGCTGTATCATTAAGCATCCTATTTCTTCTTTTGGCAAAAATTGCAAGGAAAACCCACATCGTTGTCGGGACAGTAATTAATGTATAAAAAACAGGATTTCTTGTTACGGGTTTTGTCTCACCAAGTGAATCAACCCCTGTTTTAATCGGGAAAATATCCTGATTGAGTATCCGTATTGAACCGTGATTGCTCCTTACAGGCGCAAATTCCGTTATCTTTATTTTTCCTGCATTAGGTGCCGGCTTAACTTTTAATTTAAATGGTCCTTTGCGCAAATTGACGTATTTCCCGGAATCAATATCAAAATAAGAAAAGTTAATTGCTGAAATCGTATCCGCGTTAATTGATGTCGGAACCATTGCCTGCTTATAAGTTCTCTTACCAACTAATTGTCCTTCGGAAACCCGAGTGTCCCTTGTCGTTTCCGGCTCGTAAATCCTGAAATTTGTGTTGTTGGTCGGAAGCGCGACAGACGCATTATCAATATTTCCCTGACCTGATAATTCTACAGTTAAAGTTACCGGTTCGCCCACCTGAACAGTTGTTGGAGAAACAGAGGCGTTAAGTGAGAATTTACCAACAGCGCCGGTATAATTTTCAGGTTTACCTTGTTGAGGGATATTTTTTATGTCAACCGTAATTGGATTAGACTTTATTGTAACAACTTTTGTTTTATAATTGCCGAAAAAATTCCCGAAAATACTCCCGCCAAAAAAATTGTCGTCAAATGAATCTCGACGCCGACCGCTAACGGGAATCCGTATCGTCACATTTATAGAAAACGGACCTATTATCTGCCTGCCGGATTTTAGCGGAATAAGAAGCTTTTGAAATCTTACCGATTGATAAATCATATTGTCTATCATAACTCTTTGTTGAACCGGACGGTTGCCGTCAGCATATACAAAAAATCCCTTAAGATTGAAGTCCGGCTGCGTTACATCGGTAATATCGGTGTCCTTGTAATATAAAGTTAACGCGAGGGAAATTTGACCATTTACATAAGCTGTTGATTTATCAGTCTGAAGATTTAAGAAAATCTTGTCTTTGGGAATTGTGCCGCTAATATTTGAAGCGCTTTTTCGTTTGTTTCCTTTGACAACTTCTACCTGTATCGATTTTGTACGGTAGTTCTGACTGCCTACTCTTACTGATACAGGTCCTATCGTTTGCCGGCCTATTGATGTCGGTTGCAAAATATATGAATAAGTTATGCTTTTACTCTGCCTGCCGTTAACGAATGACATTTGGGAGGATGTAGACGGACCCTGTAAAACACTAAAACCACGCAACTTTTCAAATCGCGGAGTTGAAGTGTTTTGACTCCCTTCAATTGTGACTTGAAAATTTACATTCTCATTCATACTGATTACACGCTTGTTTATGGATGCAAGCACTTTTACCTGTGCATGTACCCCTGCTGAGAAAAGTAAAGCGGTTAATAATATATATTTCAAATGTTTTCGCATAGCTTTTGTTTCTATTAATTCATATTTATATTAGTTTATATTTTTTACCAATCTTTGTCAACCGGTATATAACCCGCCGCATGTACTTTCTGCATACGCATTTTTCTTTTATTTCTCTGGTCTTCTTTGAAGTTTTTAAGCATTTGTTTTACCTGTTTTTTATCCATCCTAGGCTGTTTGTTCTGTTTCTTATCTTGTTTCTGTTTATTGTTTTGCTTTTTCTTATCTTGATTTTTATTTTGCTTTTTATTTTGTTGTTTATCTTTGTTCTTGTCCTTTTTCTTATCCTGATTTTTATTCTTCTGCTTGTCGTTCTTCTTGTTCTGCTTGTTGTTCTGCTTGCCTTTTTGGTTTTTATTCTTTTTGTTCTTGTCGTCAAACTCTTTCCGCGCCTTTATTAAATATTCTAATCCTGTCTTTTGATCAGGTGGCGCGTTCGTCCAGCTATTATTTAAATCCTCTGCAGATGCATCTAAACTCACACGCGCGGTGGCAAGAAATTTTACAGCATTGTCTATCTTTTGCGCTAATGTCTTCCCGGTTCCACCCGGCATTCCCGGTTGACCTGACCGTTGTGATTGGACTTCCCGGTTGAGCTTAGTTTGTATATTTTTCATAAGTGAGCTAAACTTTTCCGATGTTTTTTTCATTTCTGATGCGGAAGCATTTTTCGGGCTTACAAAAATATCTTTTATCTTTTTTATTATATCTTTTCCTTTTGATGAAAACCTCTTGTTGGCGGAATCCGATGACGTCTTTTCAGTCTGTTGCAGCAACTCTTCGGTTTCAGTTAACTTTTCTACTATCAAATCGTGTGTTGAGTTGGTTGTATTTAACGTGTTCGCTACGTTAGCAAGCGATTCGAAAATCCCGATTAATTCACGTGTGGATTGATTAAAAACAGTTTGCTGCTGCCCGGACGGCTGCATACTTTGCGCGCCCTGTATTCCCGGCTGCATTTTCTGTTTGCCATACAGTTTTTCGGGAGGAAGGTTTGTTCTAAGGTCTTTAAATCCTTCTCTTATTTCAAAAGTTTTTTTAGCGTAATTTTGTTCGTTTGTACGTATGTCGGTAAGTGAGTTAACAAACTCCTGCTGATTGGTGAAGGTGAAAGACAAAGCTTCTATTAGTTTTTTAGTTTGAACATTATTCTGTGCCTGAACACCGATTAATTTTTCAAGCTCCTTGATTAATTTATTCAGCGGGTCTTCTTTTTTCTTCTTATCTTTCTTTTTCTTCTTTTGAATCTCTTTAAGTTTAAGCTGAACATACTCAATATTATATTTTATGTCTTTATCATTACGATCAAGTTTTAACGCGCGCTTATACGATTCAAGCGCTTCTTTTAATTTTCCCTGTTGAACTAAGCAGTTGCCGATGTTATAATAACATTTCACTTCGATTCTTTTGGTTGGCATTTCCAAAGCTTTTTTATAAGCTGAAATTGCTTTGTCATATTTTTTTTGCTTATAGAATACATTTCCCTGATTATAATTAATATCAGAATTATCCGGTGAATCTATTTGCGCTTTCGCGTATTCCTGCTGCGCGGAATTGTAATCTTCCTGTTCGTAGAATTCATTGCCTCTTTTCACTTTATCGGCAATGGAATTTTCCTTTTCCGCGAAAACGGAAATAGAAAGACATAAAGCAAAAAACGTTAATATAATCAATTTCATTCTTGTCTCCAATTTCTATAAATCTTTATGAAGTTAAAAATCAATAAAATATCAGCTCTTTTTATAATCGCTTATTAATGATTCCATTAGCAAAAACAATAATGCTAAAGATAATGGCCATTGAAACCGCGGCTCATACCTCTTCTTACGAGTGCTTTGTAAATCACTTTTGTTCATCCTCGCAATCCTTTCCTTGTAAATTTTGTCAAGTTCTATGCCCGATGCTGACGCGGGAATGTAAGCTCCACCTGTAATCAACGCGATTCTCTTTAATGTGTTTTCGTCTAATTTCGAAAGAACAAGCTGCCCCTTCGAATCTTTCAAATAAACTTTTTTACCGCCCTTTCCATTTATTCGAATTGGACTTCCTGATGGGGTGCCGATTCCAATGCAGTAAATTTTTATTCCTTTTTCCGCGGCAAGTTTGGCGGCTTCAATTGCATTACTGTCATGATCTTCACCGTCAGTTATAATTATCAGTGCGCGATTATTCTTTTTATCAACTTCAAATGAGGTAACAGCTTTTCTTATTGCTTCGCCGATATGAGTTCCGCCTCGCGGAATTAATGTCGGGCTTAATTCGTCAATAAACATTCTGCACGCGCCGTAATCAAGCGTCAACGGACATTGTACGAATGCGGTTCCCGCAAAAGCAATAAGACCAATTCTGTCTCCGTTCATCATTTGAATTAAATCCAGAATTTCACGTTTGGCCCGGTCAAGCCGGTTTGGCTTAATATCACCAGCTAACATACTTCTTGACACGTCAACTGCAACTATAATATCTATGCCACGCCGCTGGATCTTCTCCCAATGGTATCCCCACTTCGGCTGGATAAGCGCAAAAACAATAAATAACAGCGTAAGCACAAGTAAAGCGGATTTGTATTTTTGTTTCTGCAAACTGATATGTTCTGTAAGTTGTCGCAGCATTTCTTGCTCGGCAAATAAATGCATCAATGTATGCCGATGCTTGAATGCCCAGAAAAGAAACAGTGCGATTGCTATTACAATCCAAACACCATGAATAAAAATAAGTTTTCCGAATTGCATTTAATTTAATGATTTGTTATTTTGTTAATTTCCATTAATCCACTAATTCACTAATCCATTTCTATTAAGGCAGTCTTCTAAATATTGTATTTTTAAGCAGGATTTCCAATATCAATAAAATCGCGCCTGCGATGGCAAAGTCTGTAAACTGCTCTTTATATTCCATGTAATGAAAAACTTCAGTCTTTGTTTTTTCCATTTTGTTTATATCTTCATATATTTTCTTTAATGAATTCTTATTCGTCGCCCTGAAATATTTACCGCTCGATACATTCGCTATCTCATTCAAAAGCCTCTCATCTATATCTACAGGCATCCTCTGGTATGTTTTACCGCCAAACATATCTATTGCCGGTACCGGAGCGTAAAGAGCTTTTGTTCCAACACCAACCGTGTATATTTTCACACCAAGTTCGCGCGCCATTTCCGCTGCTGTTTCCGGTGAAATCAATCCGCTGTTGTTTCTTCCATCAGTCAGCAGAATAATTATCTTGCTTTTGGCTTTTGATTTTTCCATTCGCAGAACGGATGTAGCTATCGCATCGCCGATAGACGTGCTGTTTTGTCCGGCAATTCCTATTTTGCATTTGTCAAGAAATTTTAGAAGAACTCCGTAATCAAGTGTGAGTGGACATTGTGTGTATGCGTCTTCACCGTAAACCACAAGTCCGATTTTATCATTTTTTCTTTTCTTGATAAATTCTTCAACAACTTGTTTGGCAACATCAAGCCGACTTACATCAGGATTTTTCGTTAAGTCGCCGGCAACCATACTGCCGGATGTGTCAACAGCAAGTATTATATCTATACCCTCCGTTGTAACTTTTGTGTCCTCTTTTCCTTTCTGCGGCCGGGCAAGCGCGATCGCAAGAAGTATTATCGCACCGCATCTCAAAATTAAAACTACGTGCCGATAATAAAGCGATGCCGAAGGATGAATTTTTTTCAGCGTTGATATTGATGAATATTTAATCGTTCCACCTGAATTAGCGCGGAAATAATACCAAATTATTACCGGAATAAGCAGCAGCAGAAAAAACCATAATGGATCATGAAATCGTAGCATTATTAAATAGTTAATAGTTAATTGTTAAAAGTTGGCAGTTGTTAATCCCATACCTCTCATATCTCCCATATTACTCAATATCAGTTTCCTTAGTTTGGTCTATAAATTCAACTGTACGCTCTTCCGCGTTATGAGCATTTTCTGATGTGACTGTTTGATTTGCAAATTTTACCAAATCCGATTCAATCATAAATTTCTTTAACAAATCACGATACTCTTTAGGAAAAGACCTGTCATTATTAAGTTCCATCAAAAATTCCTCAGTTGTTCTTTCCGGTGCTCTTAACGCGAAACGGTCCTCAATGTAATGGCGTAAGATATTTGATAATTCGTAGTAAAATTCTTTAATATGATTGTTTTCAATAAAATGTTTGGCTTCAAGCTCTTTTAACGCCTTGTAGGCAATTACATGTGCAGGTGTCGGCGGCGCAACAACTTTTATTATCTCCTTTCGTTTGCGAATTAATATTATTACAATTAATGCTGCTAATAACGCTGCACCAATAATAACCATCAACATCTTCGACTTCTTTTTTATTAATGATAAAATATTTACCGGCCCTTTTATATCCCGAATTCCTGAAAATGTGTCGTTCGTTGATGCAATACTCGTTACTTCTACATAAATCGGAGTCCCGGAAATATAATTTGTTTTTCCGTTTATAGCGTAGATGATATTTGTTGCGGGTATTTCATAATCATCTACGAGATATGTCTCCAATTCAGATGTTTGTGTTTGGATAACCCGCCCGTTTGGCAAGTGTTCCTTTTCACTTTTGTCCCAATCATAAACTGCGAGCCCGCCTATGTTCTCAGAAAACGTCGGGATATTAAACCATACATTAGATGCCGCATCAACTTCTATCGTATAGCGAATAATATCACCAATCTTTACAGATGGTTTATCAATGCTGACTTTCACTTCAATTGGTTGTTTTGAAGTTTTAATCATTTTGCTTTCTTTTTTCAGACAGCCCGTTTGAAAAAGCAGCAAAGTTATAAAAATCAAATTTATTATTATATTTCTCATTTTATTAACTGTTTTAAGGTTGCTCTCTTCGTTCGCTTAAGGCTATAAGTTTAAATTACTTGCGCAACCTTTAAACCTTAAGCATCGACTTACCGGCGCAACTTTGAATTATATCGCCAGCCTCTTTTCTCTCATCTTAAAAAATTTAACAAGTGAATCTACATAAGATTTATCCGTCTCTATGCTGATTGAATTAGCATTCATCTGCCGAAACTGTTTTTTTAAATTCTCTTGCCGCTTAAGCCCAAGCACTTTAAATGTTCTTCTGACTTTATTGTCTGATGTGTCAATAAGTATCCTTTCACCCGTTTCAGCGTCCATTAAATCTATAATTCCAATATCAGGTAATTTAAGCTCTCTTGGATCGGCAATGGAAACAGGAATTAAATCATGTTTCTTTGATGCTAACAGTAGCGCCTGTGAATAATCTTCACAAATAAAATCCGAAATTAAAAAGACTACTGAACGACGTGTGCACACCTTTTGTAAATATTCTAACGCGGCGGTAATATCTGTCTTGCCATGCTCCGGCTCTTCCAGAAAAAGTATTTCGCGAATTACTCGCATTACATGTGAACGACCTTTCTTCGGCGGTACATACTTCTCTATTTGATCCGTAAATACTATTAACCCGACCCGGTCATTGCTGCGAATTGCTGAATAGGCGAGTAGGGCGGCTATTTCCGCCGCAACTTCATTTTTTGATTTAGTAGTTGAACCGAATGAACCCGATGAACTTGCGTCAACAACGAGCATTACTGTCAATTCACGCTCTTCAACAAATCTTTTTATGTAAGGTTTACCTGTTCGCGCGGTAACATTCCAGTCGATGGATCTTACATCATCGCCGGGCTGATATTCGCGGACTTCGTCAAATTCCATTCCACGGCCCTTGAACGCGCTTTTGTATTCGCCTGCCATCACCTCCGTTACCTGGTGGCTTGTGCGAATCTGGATTTGCCGGACCTTCTTTAATAAATCTTTTGATAACATGTTTCTATTTATTATTTATCATTTATTAACCGAATACCGAATACCGAATACCGGTTACGGCACCTCAATTTCATCAAATATCTTCTGCACAACATCGTCAGATGTCATCTCTTCCGCTTCGGCCTCATAACTGATTATAATTCTGTGTCTCAAAACATCAAGGCCGATTGATTTTACATCCTGTGGTGTTACATATCCGCGACCCTCGAGAAACGCGTGAGCTTTTGACGCGATTGTTAAGGCTAATGTTGCCCTCGGTGACGCGCCGAACTGAATATAATCTTTAATATCTACATTATAAGCTTCCGGCTCGCGTGTCGCGAAAATAATATTAATAATATAATCTTTAATCTTTTCATCCATAAATATCTCATCTACTATTTTGCGGATGTCTATGATGTCGGAAGGTGTAATTACTGATGAAACGGTTGTGTCTATAGCTGTATGCGCCATCCTGCTTTGAATTTCCTTCTCTTCTTTTTTGTTCGGATATGTTATTTTTAACTTTAACATAAATCGATCTACCTGGGCTTCAGGAAGTGGATATGTCCCTTCCTGTTCAATTGGATTCTGTGTCGCTAATACAAGAAACGGATCGTCTAAAGAAAATGTCTCACCGCCAATTGTCACTTGGTGTTCCTGCATCGCCTCTAGCAACGCGCTTTGCACTTTGGCCGGCGCGCGATTAATTTCATCAGCAAGAATTATATTTGTGAAAATCGGGCCTTTCTTAGTAGAAAAAGTGCCTTCTTTAGGATTGTATATTAGTGTTCCAATTAAATCCGCAGGCAATAAATCAGGCGTAAACTGTATCCGATTAAACGATGCTTGAATTGACTGAGCGAGAGAAGTTACCGCCAATGTTTTGGCAAGGCCGGGAACTCCCTCCAGCAAAACATGACCATTTGAGAATAGCCCTATTAACAGCCGATCTATCATATATTGCTGACCAACTATATTTTTGGCAATCTCGTTTCTTAATTGCCCGATAACCGCATTCTTTTCTTTTACTTTTTCGTTAATTTCCTGTACATTGTTCATTTTACATCTCCTGATTTTATTTAAATTGGAATGTTGGAATATCGGATCGTTAGGTTAATGGATAAACAAGTATTAACACGTTACTTCGTTGATTGGTTCGACATTATAAAAACTTTCTTTTTCCATTAAATATAAACTATCCTCCCAACTTTTATCCTCTATTTTGGATTAATAAGATTTATTAATTGGGTTTCTCCATCAAATACAACTCATCTTCTATGCTTGGCTTATGAGGCCTGTTATTTGAAAGTAATTTATTTAAAAAATTATAAATCCTTTCCTGTTCCTGACTGCTTGGCTGATAGTCCGCGTAACAGACCTCATGCGATAATTTTAACAATTCACATGCAGTTGAAAGAGTATGCTTATTGGGACCTGCTTTGCCAATTGTGTTTGTATCTATGTCTAATATACTTCCTATTTGATATTTTTTTCTGAAATATTTCTTTATTAATTCATTTAATTTATGAAAATAAAGTTTAATATTTCCTTCAATCTTGTACCGCTTAATTTGCTCCAATTCCTCAATTATAGAATCTTCTACAGATGAATTACCGGTAACTTGTGGAATAACTTTTTTTCGAGATGATTTTATGATCACTATAGTTAAAATTATCGAAATTAAAATGATTATTAATACAATGGAAATTAATCTCTTTAATAAATTACGGCTAAATCTTACTATCGTAAATTTTATACCGGATAATTGACGATGTAGCTTCTCCTTGCTTCCGGATAAACGATAATCTATAAAAATCGGCCCCGTTTCCGCTTCGGTGTTATTTGTTACAGAAAATTTGAACAGATGAACAACTCTTTGTAGCACCTGTTAATTTACTGTTGTTGCCTGCCCGAAAGTTATATGATCAATAGTTTTTATCCCCACGGCTTGCGGCATAGCAGGTGTGTAAACTATATATGTATTGCTTCCCTGCGGCCATTCGGCCGATATTGTAATTTCC
>QMOL01000026.1 GCA_003648225.1 Chlamydiota bacterium | reverse complement strand
CAATTCGCGCTCACGTTGTAAAAGGGCATCGTATCGGCAGAATAATCGGTTTTCCAACAGCGAATCTTGATGTCGATTTCCTCACGTTGCCGAAGGAAGGTGTTTATGCTGCTTATGCCTCAATTTCAGCCACGCGATTCAGCGCGATTATGTACGTTGGAACACGTCCGACTTTTGATAACAAGTCATCTGATTTGGTTTGTGAAGTATATATCATGGGATTTTCTAATGATTTGTATGGGAAATGGCTGACGATTCGTCCTATTAAACGTTTACGTGAAGACATAAGATTTGATTCTATTGAAGAGCTTAAAAGGCAAATTACGATTGATGTTGATCGATCCATTGAAATTTTAAATAATGTTTAACGTTTGGCGATTAATTTTCATTTTTAACATTTAGTTTTTAATAATATAATGAACGTTTCTGAGATTTTAAATAAGGTTGTTAACGGTTGTGATCTTTCTTTTGCTGAAGCGGAATCAGCAATGAGAAATATTATGGACGGTAAATTAACTTCTGCTCAAATAGCCGCTCTTGCAGTTTCGTTAAGGATTAAAGGAGAAACTGAGGATGAAATAGCGGGGTTTGTTACCGCGATGAAAGACGGTGCAAT
This sequence comes from Chlamydiota bacterium, assembly GCA_003648225.1. Lineage (GTDB taxonomy): Bacteria > Auribacterota > UBA3054 > UBA3054 > B51-G9 > B51-G9. The sequence continues at coordinate 16,533 of QMOL01000026.1, read as the reverse complement.
TCATTTGCCGCAGTTTTTTCCGGATTCTGTTGACACTTGCGGCACAGGTGGGGATAAACTAAATACATTCAACATTTCAACTGTGGCGGCGATAGTCGCGTCAGGAGCCGGTGTTATTATTGCCAAGCATGGGAATCGGTCAGCATCAAGCAAATCGGGTTCCGCAGACGTATTAGAATCTCTCGGCATAAATCTCAACGTGAATATCGGGACTGAACTTCGCGCCTTAAATGAAATTGGAATCGCTTTTCTTTTTGCCCGTGCACATCATCCGGCGTTAAAGCACGCCGGAGCGGCGAGAAAAGAAATAGGTATCCGCACAATTTTTAATTTAATTGGTCCTATGACGAATCCTGCCGGAGCGAGAATACAGTTAATGGGAGTTTTCCGTGAAGCTGATATAATAAAAGTGGCAAATGTTTTAAAAAAGCTTGGCGCGAAAAGAGCAATGGTTGTCAGCGGACACGATGGAATGGATGAGATATCGCTTTCATCTACTACTGATATAGCCGAATTAAAAGATAATAATATTATTTCTTATCAAATAAGTCCGGAAGATTTTGGTATTAAAACTGCATCACTTGAAACTATAAAAGGCGGATTGCCTGATGACAACGCGAAAATCACACTTGAAATTCTTAGCGGATCCTGCGGTCCAAGAGCGGACATTGTTTTGCTCAATGCCGGTGCGGTAATTTATCTTTCCGGGAAAACCGATTGCATAAAATCAGGAATTGAGTTAGCGAGGCAATCGATTTCATCCGGTGCTGCAGCCAAGAAGTTGCATCAACTCATCGCCATCACTAATTCATCCTGAGGTAGCGCTATCCCATCAGCATACTCGGGGTACGGCAAATTTTCATTTACATTTCTATAGAATTGAATACCCATTTGACATTTCATATTTTTTGTGATATTATATAATGTGGTTTTGGTTTACGGTATTTTTTAACAAAGCATTACTTTAAAGCATAATTTTATTAACATAAAAAAGAGGAGAAATCATGAAAAAATTAATTTCTTGTTTGTTCGTTGTTGCGTTAACTGTAACAGTAAGTGCAGATTTGATTATTAGCGAAGTTGTTGATGGTACATTGAGCGGTGGGTTGCCAAAAGCGGTTGAGTGGTCAAATACGGGTTCAACAACCATCGATTTGTCCGACTATAAATTTGCAAAGTACGGCAATGGCGGTTCGTCACCAAGTACGGCTGCGTTAACCGGAACAATGGCGCCAAAATCTGTGATAACTTTCACATATGCTGGTACATCAAACGAACAAACGTTTAAGGATGTTTGGGGTTTTGATGCAGATGTCCCACTTTCTATTTGTAATGGTAATGGCAATGATGTATATGCAATTCTTGATGCTAGTGATGATTCTGTAATTGATGTTTTTGGCACGATTGGCTCAGATACCTATTATTATCAAGACAGTTATGGCAAAAGAACAAATGCTCAGCTTACTGCGAGTTCAACCTATGATTCTTCCGAATGGTATTTGCCCGGTAATAACACAATGGACGGTTTCACAGCGCAACAGATTTCCAACGCTGTTCCAGGCATGGGATATTACGAACAGATTCCTGAACCTGCTATTTTTGCGATTTTAGGTTTTATTGTACTTGCTTTTTCACGTAAATAATTGTCAAAAGCATTATAATTTGATTATTTAAGGGACGGTTAATTCCGTCCTTTTTTTTTATTGAAACATGGTTTGGTTATATTCAAACTCAATGTTTAGATTTAATTGATATTTTACTTAAAAGAGCCTTGAAGGGGGGAAATGTTACAACACAGGGCAGCGCTTATAAGGAATCGTCCTGTGCCGGGAACAGCTATGAAGGGACGAGAAGATTTTCCATTATACCCTTGATGGCGAAATATTAATGTGGTGCTGCCCTGTTTTATTTTATTTCTGCCTTACAGGCAAACTTTTGAGATTATATTTTTTCGATTAACATCTAATTTGGGGTTTGCTCGAAAAGTTCTTCGTTCCATTTCCGAAGCTACGTTATCGGAACAAACATTTGTAGCATCAAAATTAATCAATAAACCCGTGCCCTATGGGCAGCTCGGAAAGCATTTGCAACTCTAACATGAACAGCCCGCGTGGTAACGTGTGGCAGTTCACGTTAAGCATCTCTGAGGCTGGGATATCGCATAGTGTGGCATTGACCGCAACGTCCTAACATTTCAAGGTCCAAACATTTCGAACAATTAGGTTATCCGGGGTGGACCTTTCCATCAATAGTTTTTCAAAAAGCAGACAGCAACATTTTGCATTAATTGATTTTCTTACGAAAATATGGTATAATAAATAAATAAATAATTATTTTACTACAAATCAATTTAAATCATGCTAAATATTAAACATCAACAAAGACGCGGGATTGCTTTAGTTGCTATACTTGCCGTATTAACCGTATTAGGAATAATGGCGTCAGCTTTCATTATTCAAATGCGAATGGAGAATAAGACTGCCGAAACATTCGTATTAAAAAGCGAAACCGACATGCTTATGCTTGCGGCAACTGAGCATGCCAAAGCGCAAATATACAATGATTCCATTACTTCTCCGGGATTAGATTCTGCGTCAGAGTCATGGAGTTCTGCTTTTACGACAACATCCAAAGGTTCCGGTAAAGCGATTAATTTGAGTGGACTTCCCGCCGATAACAATAGTATTAACTCGCGGTGGTTTTATGTTCGTGACAAGACGGGTGCCATAGTTGGCAGATATGCGATTTCCATAGAAGACGAGGCAGGAAAGATAAATGTCAATGCAGCTTCCTCTTTAAATAACAGCACACAAAATCAGGGAATAAACACTTCTGAGATTATTATTTCCGATGGTAAGAAGAGGGGCATACCTATAGGTATTAAATCGGTAAAAAAGATCATTGCGTACCGGTATGGTAGAGATAAGGCACCCGGTCAAAGAAACATTGATGATAACGCGAATAACGTAAGTTTGATGTATGACGGGATAGATAATGATGGTGATGGAGTGATAGATGAATCGGATGAAGGGATTGATGAGCCTGAAGAATACAACCGTTACACGCCTTACTGGGATGATCGAGCATTCAGCTCTGTAAATGACATTGCCGATATATGTGGTATAAAAAGCATTAAGGGGAAATCATTATTAAAAAGATATTGCACCATTTATTCCGACACACGTGATACATATTGGGATGATGAAAAGGCGAAAATGCAATTGCCGATTAATGTAAATGTATCAACGACAAGACAAATTCATAAAGTTTTAAAGCGCGGGAATTCACAGCATCCATTTGAAGGTTCATCGCGCAATTTAAGAATTCTTGCCGCGAACATAAGTGATTATCGTGATGAGAATCAGGTACTTACAACAATTGGCAGTGATTATGGCATTGAATCAATTTGTTTTAATGAAATAATGGCTATGAACGGAAATTTCACACTCGAAAGTGATTATGAAGGCTGGGCTCCCAGATTAGGCTATTGGTATAATCATTATTCGGAAACCCAGCCGAATTACAAATATAATTTCAGATCTTCGTGGTCAATTAAGAATGTTTCGAAGGGTGGAAATAGAAGAAGTGTTCAGATGGCCGGAGAAAAGCTTTCACTTCCCTTTGCAAAAATAACATTAAACGAACCGGAGAGATGGACTGGAACCGGCGGCAGCAAGAGTTTATTTAAACAACTTACTAAAGGCGGCTGGCTTCCCGATGTATTTAAGAACGCTTATTTTATTTTAATAAAAAACAAAGCCGGGACGGACAGGATTTATTATCCGATATCCGGGAACGGCAATCATAGTTTAGAAGTTTGCTATGATAATTCAAAAGACTTCAATTTTTTTGAACTCACAAATAAGAATACGAACGCGAGAATAGAAATAGATACACTATGGTGGTGTGAAGCGGCGAACTGGTGTGTATTTCCTGAGCAGACAGAGATGTGGTGGGTGAGGACACAATTTGACCCTAAAATAAGGCGACCTGACAGTCTTTATTATTATCTATACTTTGCCGAGCAGAGTTTTGATCGTGATATAGGGGCTAATTATGCTCATTATCCGTTGACGGCTAAAGGTAAGATGCCTACGAGGCGTCCTTATAAAGGCTACAATCCGTATATGGATACTGACGGGAGCACTAAAAGCAGATCAGAAACCAGAATGGATGTTCTTACAGCCGGTGATTTAAAAGGAACCACTTTAAAGTTACCTGCCGGGGAAAAGGAAATAGATCTTTTACGCACGCCATATAAAAACGGTGAAGCGATCAGAGCCAAAAACGGATTTATTCAAGTGATCGTAACTTCCGGTAAAAACACAGGCTATGTCGGTGGAATGAAAAGGACATCTGATAAAAAGGCTTTCGAAAACAAAAATTGCATTGATGCCATGTATGTTATGCGTCCTGATATTGTAGAATTAATGAATGTCAGTGATCGTCCGATAAGTTTAAACAACTGGCAGATTATTGTTAACACCGGTGATTCCGTAAATAGAGTGGGATTAATCCGGGATGTTCCGCATTACAGTGTAGACAGGCACGGCAGATATAACGATCCGAATCCTACGATTCCTGCTCACGGTTATTTTTATCTTACAAACAACCGGAATTATTTTGATAAAGTATATGGAACGGCCAAGAGCGGAACTTGGGGAGATTCACAATCGGAAGGATATGGTTGTTATGAGTTACCGAAATCATTATGGGGTGTAAGATATAAGATAGTAAATATAAAAAAAGATAAAGTTAAAGTAAAAGGTGCGAATTGGAAGAAGGATCAAATGAAAGGTGAAATGGTGGAATTTCAATCTACAAAGCCTCATCCGCATTCAAACGGCATTTCCGGTATTAGAAGAGGAATTGTCGGTAATACTAAAGATATCTTACACTTAAATGTTGATGCTTATGGCACCGGAGTTAGAAATGGTGATGATGCTATGATAGTCGGACTTCCCGGTGCGGGAGGATTTTTGTCAATGACATTAAAGAATGAGTATAACCAGATAGCCACTCGAATTGTTGAATACGGTTCTCTTGATCCGAGTGACATTGAATATTCGACTCAGAAAGTTGATCCTACGCGTTATGACTGGCAAATATCCAAGCACCCCACTTTCGGCGGGAAAGAGGATCTTGCAAGAAATAACGGTGTATCAGCAAATGTTAAGAATCAGGCGAACATAAAGAACGGCAGATTCAGTTCACTGGCAGAATTCCAAGCTGTTAAAACCGCAAAAAAATTTGAATCGGTTGGCAGTACCAAAAGCGACAAGGGAAATTTTCCGGTTTTAAAAGCTGTGAGCAAATATTTCACTACTTCCGGCATTAGACTTGACCCGGAAGAGAAGGGAGTTCATATAAGCGGTTGGACTCCTACATTTAGTGTTGCTGCATATTCTAAAGCCGGATTAGTGAAAGCCGAAAATGTTTCTTGGGAATCAGACATATGGAAATACCAAAAGCTACGTATTCTTTCCGGAAAGCAGCGTGGTGAAACTTTTTTAGTGACGGGAAACACTGCGAATTCGGTTAAAGTTGACGGTTATTCTGTTCCGGGTGGTAAACTTCTAAGTCTTAGCAAAGGCGATTCTTTCACACTTGGTCCGGGCTATTCAACGCCGATGTTTTATACACGAAAGGAAGCGGAACCGGGTGAATGGGAATGGAAGAAAAGTGGTCTCAGGAAAACTTATTATGGACTTTATCTTGGCGGTCTTAATGATTCTATTGACACCACTGAATTTTTAGAAGAGAATTATAATGCACAAATAGAGGTTCAGGCATTTAATTTTGCGACTCATAAATATGATTCATTACCCATTGATTACAACAACAAAGATTTAGATGATTTATATGGAAAGCCGGGAAGTAAAACAGGAAGGTTTCAATATGAAAAAAACGATGTAGTTTTCTGCGGATTTATCGGACCGGAATATATTTCACCTGAAAGCGGAATAAGGGTTAAACTAATTCCTCACGGATTAAACAACACCAAATCCTACGGTTTTGCCTGGTTTGATTATATTTATCTTACACCCGGCTCATCATCAGGCAAGATAAATATTAACACGGCGTTACCAAGAATTTTATCTTCTTTAAAGGGAATTAATCAGAATCTTGCAAAGAACATTTATCGCGGTGTGAATTCATTTAATAAACCTGTATTAAAACCTTATAAAGATATAACTGATTTGCTTGATGTTAAAGATATGACGACAAGAATATATTCTGATATATGTAATTTAATAACTGTTCGAAGTGATCAATTCAGAGTTAATATAACTGTTCAAACGCTTAAGAATGCGAGAAGAGCGGAGAGTTCCCAAAAGAATAAAGATTATGAAGTTACTTCAATCAGTTCAAAAAGTTTTATTCTTGACCGTCAGAATCTTACATCGATTTTTTCGCCCAGAAAACAGTTTGATGTAATTATGGACAGATAAATTTTCTTATAAATGGTTGTTTTTAAAAACCACTTGGCTGGACGTTGTCCTCAACGTCCAGAGACTGTTTACGCCCAAATGTTTCAGACAATTAGGTTATCGTCATATAGTATAAAACATTTTCAAATTGTTATAGAAACAAATTTCTTTATATGTTATAATTTAATAATAAACAACAAACAAATAAATTGAAATTATTCATCCGACAAATTTTTATACTTTTCGTTTTATTGTTAACTGTTATGGTGCATGCAAATAGCGCATCGGAAGTTAAGATAATTCGTAACAGATTAATGAAGTGGGCAGAATCGTATCGTGTAAGGGGAGATTTACCACGAAAAGCTGTATCTGAATATTTGAAACTATTAAATTCTGACGGCAGTTTTTCTGATAAGGAATCTACAATTGATGTAATGACAGGTCGGTTGCTTTTTATGGCGCAGGCATTTAAAAGTAATTCTAAATGGAAAAATAAACCTTATCTCAAAACCGGTCTTTATTCAGCAATTCAATACTGGCTAAATCATGATCCCGGAAACAGCGGATGGACAGCCGGGTGTTTTAATGAGCCTGGCGCGATGGATTCGATAGGCCTTTGCCTTTATGACGCTATTCAAAAAGATAAAATTGATCATCCGGAAATGATTCCGCAACTCGATACTCTTGTTAGCGGAATGGTTAATTGGGCGAACGCATCATGGACAGCAATAAATCACGATGAATTTTTTGTCGGTGCAAACATAACTTATCGGCTTATGGGAATGATCGGGCGTGCAGCGTTAGCCGATTCGCCGAAAATGTTTGATGATATAACAAACATTGTTGCATCTACTTTTACGGTAGGAAAATCTCATTCTACAGGCAGGCTTGCCGATGAATCATGGCATCAGCATAATATTGGCGGCGGTCAAAACTACTGGTTAGGTTATGGAGCTGACTGGCTGCATATCACGCGAAGATCTTTTGAATATCTGAAAGGCACTCGCTGGGCGCTTACCGACAAACAACTCAACGAACTTGCCGATTGTATTATTGACGGATGGCAGTGGTTGATTTATCGTAATACGGCATTATATTCAGTTGGCGGGCGGCATAATTTAGTAAAGTCTCCTGCTTATTCATCAGATTTCCTGATAGGGCAAATTGATGCTTTACAAAATTTAGCTGGAACGAAAAAGCTTATTAGAAACGATGAACTTGAAGAAATAAAAAAGAGACTGGCAAATCCCGCGATATCATTCCCCTCTTTTTCTGCGAGTAAATATTTTTATAAATCCGACCTGATGATTTATGGAAAGCCTTATTTTTATGTTGCAGTTAAAATGATTTCCAAGCGTAGTACCGGTCCGGAATCAGGTAGTGGAAACGGGAAATTGAATTACCATTTCGGTGAAGGATCAACCATTATTTTAAGAACAGGCAATGAATATAAAAACGCGAGAGTCGCTTGGAATTTCAGAGCGATTCCCGGAACTACCGTTGAGCAAAATAACGATACTTTGCCTCTCATGGACTGGGCGATTAAAAATGCCAACAGTTTAAACATTTTTGCAGGTGGAATTGCTGATGGTAATTTCGGATTGTGCGCGTTTGAACTTAACCGGGCTTGCAGTTACAGTAAAGTTACGGCGAACAAAGGATATTACTTTTTCGATGACGGATTTGCTGCGATCGGCTCCAAAATAATTAAGCATCCTCCTTTTCGAAATTATGAGGTTTGGACAACAATTGACCAGCCGGAAAGAAAAACGGATATTTTTTATTCCATTAATGATGGATTTATTCATATAATTCCGTTAACTGCTACTGTTCGAGTTGATTTTACAAACATTACTAAAGGCGCCTGGTTTTATTGTAACGATAAAGGTTATATCATTCTTCCGGATAAAAGAGGGGTTGATTTAAAACTTTGGGCGAAAAACAGAACAGGCGATTGGCATAATCTTGATGCGAGATATAAACAAGGAGATACTCAATCGGTTAATATTTTCCAATTATCAATTAATCATCATACCAAGCCGAAAAGCGGGAAGTATGCTTATTTTGTTTTCCCGAATATTACTAAGAAGAGGTTAAAAGAATATTTTTCAGATTCGCCGGTAAAAGTTTTAGAAAACTCTGATTCTATTCAAGCTGTTCAATTTAGTAACTCCAACATTACGGAAATAGTTTTTTATGAAGCAAATTCTATCGTGTTAAAATCAGGTTTAAAGGTTTCTGTTAATCGTCCTGCGGTAATTCTGCTGAAAAAATCAGGTAATGATCTTGAAATATCAATTGCAGATCCGAATGAAGATCAAAAAAAGATAATAATGGCTGTAAACAAGAAAGTTACGGGTGGGAAAAATATAATTTATAATCCGCAAACCGGAATTTCAAAAATCACTTTTTCATTGCCTCAGGGAATTTATCTCGGGAAAGCTGTGAAGCAAAACTTTAAAATTGAAAGATGAGCGTTAAATATTTATTACTTAATATAAACTTATTATTTTTCGCTTCATTTGCCTTTGCTGATGCCACGTCTGAAGTTTCTGATATTCGGAACGACCTAATAAATTGGGCAGTTACATACCGGAAAGTCGGGGACGAACCCCGGAAAACGGTAGCTGAATACTTAGCATTATTAAATTCTGATGGAAGTTTCTCAGATAAAAGTTCTACTATAGATGTAATGACAGGCCGACTTGTTTTTATGGCACAGGCATTTAAAGATGACCCTTCCTGGAAAGAGAATATTCACTTGAAAACTAATCTTTATACCGCCGTTCAATACTGGCTCAATCATGACCCTGGAAACAGTGGTTGGACCGCAGGCTGTTTTAACGAACCATCATCGATGGATTCAATTGGCTTATGTCTTTATAATGCTATTCAACAAGATAAAATTGATCATCCGGAAACGACTTCACAACTCGATACTCTCGTAAGCGGAATGGTTGACTGGGCAAATGCCGCATGGACTGTTGCAAGCGAAGGCGAAACATTCGCTGGCGCTAATATCGCTTACCGGCTTATGGGAATGATCGGCAGAGCCGCTCTCGCAAACTCTCCCGAAATGTTTAATGAAATATCAAATATTGTTGCTTCAACTTTTACAGTCGGCGATTATCACGCGCTCGGTCGGGTCGCAGATTCATCGTGGCATCAGCACAACATTGGCGGCGGGCAGGAATATTGGCAGGGATATGGTTCTGACTGGCTGAATATTACGCGTAATTCATGTAAATATATGAAAGACTCTCGTTGGAAGCTTACCAGTTCTCAGCTCAACATTTTTGCTGATTGCATTCTTGATGGCTGGCAATGGCAGATTTATCGTTATCAAGGAGCTTACCCTCTTGGCGGGCGGCACAATTTAATAAAAAATGCATTATACAGTAATTATATAGTCGGCCAAATTTATTTGCTGAGAAATTATGCCGGATCAGAAACTCTTATCAGAGACGATGAATTACAGTTGGCAAAAGAAAGAATAGAAAATTCCGGAAATTCAAGTTCGTATCCTTCTTTTGACGCGAGTAAATTTTTCTATAGATCCGATCTTATGATTCATGGCAGACCTTACCATTATGTTGCGGTTAAAATGTTGTCAAACCGCACTTCAGGTCCCGAATCAGGCAGCGGATTGGGAAAGAAAAATTATTATATGGGTGAAGGATCAACCATGATCTTTAAATCCGGCGACGAATACAAAAATGCACGCGTTGGATGGAATTTTCGCGCAATTCCCGGCACGACAGTCGAGCAGCGAGCCGGAAGTTTACCTCTTGTTAATTGGGGGTTAAATGCCGGTAGTGATAATACTTATGCCGGCGGAGTATCAGACGGTCATTATGGCTTATGCGCTTTCCAACTTGAACGTTCGTATTACTACAGCCGAACAACCGCGAATAAAGCATATTTCTTTTTTAACAATGAATTTGCAGCAATTGGCTCCAAAATAAACAAAAATCCTTCTTCAAGTTATGACGTATGGACAACTATTGATCAACCGGAAAGAAAAACCGACATTACATATTCTATTGGCGGTAAGTTTTTGCACACGATTTCTTTAAGTACCGATGTACAGATGAATTTTAATAATATAACTAACGGTGCCTGGTTTTATTGTAACGACAAAGGTTATATTATTTTTCCGGACAGCAATGGAGTTAATATAAAATTGTGGGCTGAAAACAGGGTTGGTGATTGGTACGATCTGGATGACAGATACTCATCAACGGCAGTAACTTAAATATATGAAAATATTAATCATTAAATTTCTTCTTATAACTTTTACGCTTTCAAGTTTTGTTTTCGCGACACAAGTTGACAATAAAGCCCGTCAACTTGAATATGTAAAAACGATTCGTGACAGAATGGAAACCTGGGCGGTTACTCAGCGTATTCGTGGTGATAAACCCTGGAAATCGGTTTCTGAATATCTGGAGCTATTGAATTCCGATGGAAGTTTTAAGGATAAAAGTCCGTCACCGGCAATTATGAACGGACGACTGCTGCTTATGGCGCAAGCGTTTAAAAATGATTCAAAGTGGAAAGGAAATGTTCATTTGAAAACTAATCTCTATTCCGCTATTCAATACTGGCTTGATCACAATCCGGGAAATGGAGGTTGGACCGCGGGCTGTTTTGCCGAACCGGCGGCAATGGATTCTATCGGGCTTTGTCTTTACGATGCCATTCAGCAGGATAAAATCTCTCATCCGGAAATGACTCCCAAACTCGATACTCTTGTAACCGGAATGGTTGAGTGGGCTAACTATGTTTGGACTCAAAATACTAATGGTGAATTCTTCGCTCACGCAAATATTTCTTATCGATTAAGGGGAATGATCGGTCGAGCCGCTCTTGCAAATTCCCCTGAAATGTTTAATGATATAACTAATATTGTCGACTCGACTTTTGCTATCGGAAAATTATATGATTCAGGAAGATTCGCTGACGGATCATGGCATCAACATAATTCAAGCGGAGGGCAGAATTACTGGATTGGCTACGGCTGTGACTGGTTATATTTAACTCGGAAATCCTGCGCTTTTTTAAAAGGCACCCCTTGGGCTCTTACAACGAATCAATTAAATACTCTTGCTAATAGTATTCTGGACGGATGGCAGCAGTTTATTTATCGCAATCAGGGAGTTTATTCCGTCGGAGGAAGACATAATTTAATTAAAAACGCTTTGCGGGATAACAGTTTTCTTGTCGGGCAAATTGATTTACTGCAGCAGCTTGCCGGAGAAGGAGTTCTTATCAGAAATAATGAACTCGAAGAAACAAAATACAGGTTAACTCATACTTCTATAAAATATCCTTCTTTTAACGCGAATAAATATTTTTATAAATCTGATTTAATGATTCATGCGCGCCCTTTCCATTATGTAGCGGTTAAAATGTTATCAAACAGAACTGCGGGACCCGAATCAGGAAGCGGTTTGGCTAAACTAAACTATCATTTTGGCGAAGGATCAACAATGATTTTCAGAACCGGAGATGAGTATCAAAACGCAAGAGTAGGATGGAATTTCAGAGCAGTTCCGGGCACAACAATTGAGCAAAAAACTAACGCTTTGCCTAATGTTGATTACGGGTTGAACGGGAAAAGTTTTAACGCTTTCGCAGGCGGGATTTCCGATTCTAACAGTAATTTCGGCTTATGCGGCTTTCAACTTCACCGGGCGAATTGTTACAGCAAAGTTACCGCGAATAAAGGATATTTCTTTTTCAATAACGGGTTTCTTGCTCTCGGCTCGGCAATAAGAAAACATCCGCCATATCAAGGATTTGAAATCTGGACAACTATTGACCAGCCGGAAAGAAAATCTGACATCACATATTTTATTAATGGTGAGCAGCAGACAATTGCTTTAGCTTCAAACGTACAAATTGATTTTACAAATGTAACAAAAGGTGCCTGGTTTTACTGCAATAATAAAGGTTATATCATTCTCCCGAATAAAAACGGCATTGATTTAAAATTGTGGGCGGAAAAACGTACCGGAGATTGGAACAATCTTGATGCAAGACATAGCCCGGGTGATATCCAAACAGTCAATATTTTCCAGCTTTCAATTAATCATCATACTAAGCCGCGATACGCGAAATATGCTTATATTGTTTTGCCGGATATTAATAAAGAAGAAGTGGAAAATTATTTTAGAAAAGCTCCGGTAAAAATTTTAAGAAATTCTACTTCGGTTCAAGCTGTTCAATTTTGTGATTCCAACATTACGGGAATAATTTTTTATAAAGCAGGGAAAATTGCGGCAAAATCCTCCTTTATTAAAGGGGGCATGGGAGATTTAACAATTTCTGTTGATAAACCGGCAATCGTTATGCTGCATCGGGCAGGCAGTAAACTCAACATATCGGTTTCTGATCCGACACAATATTGCGAAGAAATAATAATAACAATAAATAAAAAACTTAAAGGCGGTGAAAATATAATTTACAATCCTGAAACAAGAGAATCTAAAATTACTTTTTCTTTACCTCAGGGTATTTATCTCGGAAAAACCGTTGAGCAGGAATTTACGATTACAAATCAATGAAAAAAATATTTTTTACAGCTTCTCTTTTAATCATTTCAGCGACAAATATTTTCGCTGACACAACTTCTGACGTCGCAATTATTCGTGATAGATTAATTAACTGGGCACAAGCATATCAGCCAACCGGCGATATTCCCCGAAAGTCTGTCGCTGAATACTTAAAATTATTAAATTCCGATGGTAATTTTTCTGATGCGCCTTCAACAGCGGAAATAATGACCGGGCGACTGCTTTTTATGGCGCAGGCATTTAAAAATGATTCTAAGTGGAAAGGGAATCTTCACCTCAAAACTAACCTCTATTCCGCTATGGAATTTTGGCTTGATCATAATTCCGGAAATAGCGGTTGGAGTGCGGGCTGTTTCAGCGAACCGGCAGCGATAACATCAATAGGATTTTGTCTTTACGATGCTATTCAAAACGATAAAACCAATTCTCCGGAAAATGCGGCTCGGCTTGACAAGCTTTTAAACAAAATTGTTGAGTGGGCAAATTCCGCATGGACAATCAATAATAGCGTTCAATTTTTTCACGGAGCTAATATTACTTACCGGTTAATGGGAATGATCGGGCGGGCAGGATTATCAGGTTCTCCTGAAATATTTAATGATATATCTAATCTTGTCGCCTCCACTTTTACTGTTGGCAAACTTTTTGATACAGGTAGATTCGCTGATGGGTCATGGCATGAATATAATGTTGACGGGGGGCAGAATTACTGGTTAGGTTTTGGTAAAGACTGGCTTTCGCTTACTCTTAAATATTGCGCGTATTTAAAAGGAACACAGTGGGAACTTACCGATGAGCAGCTCAATATTCTTGCTGACGGAATTCTTGACGGGTGGCAATGGCAGGTTTACCGCAATCAGGGAATTTATTCACTTTGCGGCAAGCGGAATTTATTAAAATCCGCTTTGCAGGATAATGGGTTTATGGTTAAACAAATTAATTTATTACAAAAGATCGCCGGGGACGGTGTTCTTGTCAGGGATAAAGAACTTGAGCAGGTAAAAAACAGAATGTCTCATCCTGAGATGTCTTTTCCCTCTCTTAACGCGAGTAAATATTTTTATAAATCCGATTTGATGATTCACGGCAGATCAAATCATTATGTCGTGGTAAAAATGATTTCAAACAGAACTATCGGTCCCGAATCTTATAAAGGCGAAGCTAAAAAAAATTATCATTTCGGCGAAGGGTCAACTATGATTCTTAGATCCGGTAATGAATATAAAAACGCGCGCGTTGCCTGGAATTTCAGAGCAATTCCCGGCACTACAGTTGAGCAGAAAACAGGTTCTTTGCCTGATGTTGACTTTGGTTCTCATGCAAACAGTTTTAATGCTTTTGCCGGTGGAATTTCTGACGGTCATTTCGGTTTATGTGCTTTCCAACTTCATCGTGCGAGTTATTACAATACAGTTACAGCGAACAAAGGATATTTCTTTTTTGACAACGGTTTTCTCGCTCTTGGTTCAAAAATACGAAAGCATCCTCCCTATCAGGGTAATGAAGTATGGACGACTATTGATCAAGCTGAAAGAAAGACGGATATTTCTTATTTTACCGGTGATGATTTAATACATACTATTTCTTTGAATTCAAATTCTCAACTCAGTTTTACAAATATAACTAACGGTGCGTGGTTTTATTGTAACAATAAAGGTTATATTCTACCTCCAAATAAAAAAGGCGTCGATTTAAAACTCATGGCGGAAAACAGAACCGGTGATTGGCATGATCTGGATAAACGGTACCCTACCGGAGATATTCAATCGGTTAACATCTTCCAACTTTCCATTAGCCATCAAAAGATGCCGAAAAATAATAAATACGCGTATTTTGTTTTCCCGGACATGAGCGAAGAGAAATTAAAAAAAATGTTCAAACATTTACCGGTAAAAATTTTGGAGAATTCAGATTCTGTTCAGGCTGTTCAGGTTAGTAACATTACAGAAATAGTTTTTTATAAAGCAGGAAAAATTGTGACAAAATCCCCCTTTATTAAAGGGAACATGGGGGATTTAACAATTTCTGTTGATAAGCCGGCAATCGTTATGCTGGGTCAAACCGGCAGAAAACTTAATATATCTATTTCTGATCCAACGCAATACCGTGAAAAAATAATAATGACGATAAATAAGAAACTCAAGGGCGGGAATAATATAATTTATAACTCTAAAACCGGGAATTCTAAAATTATGTTTTCTTTTCCTCAGGATATTTATCTTGGGAAAACCGTAACGCAAGAATTTGAAATTAATAATTAATAACGTGGTAAATATAAATTTTGATACTGTTTAACTTTGAACCCTAATAAATCTTATGAAAAAACTTTTTACGATATTATTATTATCTGCTTCTCTAATCAGTTGCGCGCAAAATAAAACTTCTATTAATAATTGTACACAAAGTAAAGTTTTAACTTATGAAAAAATTATTGAATCAACTTACGATATTCCAAAGCTCGCTGTTCTCCCCCCTAAAGGCGAAAAAACCGCTCTTGCATCATCATATGACAGAAGAAGTAAATACGATGCAAAAACAGATTCCTATCTTGAATGGCGCGCGAACGGTGATTTTAAAGGCGTTGTAAGATATGAAGGTGAATATGCCGTATTAGCAGATATAAAAGGACCGGGAGTTATTTGGAGAACCTGGTCGGCAAGCGTTGCAGACGGCAAAGTACAAGTTTATCTTGACGGCAAACTGGTCATAGATTTACCGTGGGAAGATTATTTCAGTGGAAGGATAGCGCCTTTTAACAGAAAAGGATTTGTTTACACCGCCGCGCGTGGAAAGGTTAATTACACACCAATATCATTTCAGAGATCATGTAAAATTGTTACTAAGATTTCAAAAGAGAATACGGAAAAGTTTACTTTTAAGAAAGGAATTGGAGTATGGGGTAAATTTTTCCACTTCAACTATACCGTTTTCCCGAAAGGAACAAAAATCCAGACGTTTAAAATGGAACTTTCCCCTGCCGAAAATAAAGCATTGGATAAAGCAAGTAAGATTTTATCGGATGACCTTGGAAAAAATCCTGTTAAATATAAAAATACAAAAACGGAAAATGTTGTTTTAACAATCCCGGCAGGAAGATCTAAATCTTTGACACTAACCGGGAAAGAAGCCATCACATCTTTAAAAATACAAATTCCAAAGCGGAAACATTATACGGATTTACTGCGGCAGATGACGTTAAGCATTTACTGGGATAACGAGAAATCGCCCTCGGTTTGGGCTCCACTTGGCGATTTCTTTGGAACCGGCTGGGGAATTAACGAATATAAGTCTTTAGTTATGGGGATGGGAAAATTAAATAATCAATATTCAATATTCAACAAGAAATGTTCAAGTGAATCCAATAATCCAATAATCCATAAATCCGATAATCCTAATGCGTTTGAATTTTATTCTTACTGGTATATGCCATTTGAAAAGAACGCGAAAATTGTCATAAGAAACGATTCCGATAAAGAAGAAAAAATCACTTTAATAGTTGACCATTCTCCGGTAAAAGTTTTGTT